>JAKSDN010000310.1 GCA_022360075.1 Kiloniellales bacterium
GCCGCGCGCGAGGAAACCCGCCGGGTCGATCTCACCGCCTTGATCCAAAGCCTCTGCGACGATCTCGCCGACAACGGGCTCGACGTCGGCTTCGAGAGCGGCGATGCGGTCGTCTTACCTTGCCGAGCGTTGGCCCTGAAACGCGCCCTCGGCAACCTGATCGGGAACGCCGTCGCCTATGGCGCGCGAGCGCGCGTCGCCTTGCGCCGGGGTGAGGGCGAGATCGCGATCACCATCGACGACGACGGCCCGGGCATTCCGGAAGCGGATCTCGAGCGGGTCTTCGAGCCCTTTCTGCGCTTGGAGTCCTCGCGCAGCCGCGAGACCGGCGGCGTCGGCCTGGGCCTCGCCATCGCCCGTCAGATCGTGCGCGGTCACGGCGGCGATGTCGTTTTGCAGAACCGGGAGGGCGGCGGCCTGCGGGCGCTGGTGCGCCTGCCGGAAGCGGCGGAGGGTTAGGCCGCTATCGGTTCTGCGAACCGCTGGTTCTACCATTCGTTATCGAGTTGGCGTGTCGTGGCTCGTTCACAGAAGAGCTTCGAATGGATCGAGTCTCGCCGAAAGCGCTGGTCTTTTCGGCGCTCCGCGCCAGCCCCCCTCCCGGCGCTTCGCGCCGACCTCCCCCTCGAGGGGGGAGGCGATGATTCGAACCACGCTGTAGATTTCCCTCCCCCCTTGAGGGGGAGGGTTAGGGTGGGGGGCGTCCGCGAAGCGGACAATGGAAAGTGGAACGCCTCTGAGCCCGACAATGACAATCTGCGTCGTGGCAATTGAGGAACACTTGATCAAGGTTCGCCCAATCCAACACCAACGCCTACCTCCCCGGCTCACGCACCTGCTCCGACAGATGCTCCAGAAACCGCTGCTTCACCGGCGACAGAGCCGCCGGGTTCCAAGCCGCCATCGTCGGAACCTTCGCCGCGCAGTCCTTGAGCGGCCGGGCCGTCAGGCCTTGGCGCAGGCAATCCGCGTGGGAGCTCGCCTGGATGGAGATCCCCATCTCGCAGGCAATCAGGCCGAAGATTCCCTCGCTGTTGGAGGCCGACTGCACGACCTTCGGCTCGAAGCCGACTTCCCGGCAGAGGCGGTAGAGGTGCTCGTGGAAGTGGGCCCAATTCTCCCGGCTGCCCAGGACGAAGGACTCGCCGGCCAGGTCCTCGAGCGCGATCTCGCGTTGCTCCGCCAAGGGATGGGCGGCGTAGAGCACGACCATGAAGCCGTCCTGCTGAACCGTCAGGCTGTCCAGGCCGTCCCGCAAGACCGGCCCCGTCAGGAAGCCGAAGTCCAGCGCGCCGGATTCCAGGTCGGCGAGCTGTGCCCGGGTGAATTGGTTTCGGGGCTCCAGTGTCACCTCCGGATAGCGCTGGCGAAAGGACTTGAGGAGCTGGGGCAAGCGGCCGGCGATGGCGATGTCGGTGTAGCCGATCGTCAAGTGACCCTTCTCGCCGGTCATGGCCTTCTGCGCCTGGTCGATGGCACCGTCCATGTAGCTCAGGGCCGCCGCGCAGCCGCGCAGGAAGTTGGCGCCGGCGTAGGTCAGGACGACATGCCGGTTGCTGCGCTCGAGGAGCTGGACGCCGACCTCGGCCTCGACGTGGCGGATCGCCCGGCTGAGTGCCGACTGGCTGACGTTCAGGCGCTCCGCCGCGCGCCGAAAATGCAGCTCCTCGGCCACCGCGACGAAGTAGCGGATATGGCGCATGCCAATGTGCATGATGCGATTTATGCATCAATCAAGGCGCCAAAGCTATTATACAGCGCAACATGGGGAGGCTAAGCTCTCCGGATAACACCGAAGATCAGGGAGCAAACATATGATCTGGCGACTAAAAGGCGCCGCCCTGCTGGGCGCCGCTACCGCGATCGCATTGAGCCTGGGCACCGCTGACCGCGTGCAGGCCGCGGACAAGGTGGTCATGAACCTCGGCTGGGCGACGCCGCTGGAGAGCGACTACGGCATTCTGGCCAAGAAGTTCGAGGAGCTGGCCGAGAAGTACTCGAACGGCACGGTCGACGTGAAGCTGCGCTGCTGCGCGCAGATCTCGACCGAGGACGACGCCTTCAAGGCGCTGCAGCTCGGCACCGTCGACGGCTATTTCATCTCCCAGAACAACGTCTCGCCGCACTGGCCTTTGATGGACGTCTTCGTTCTGCCCTACATCTTCCAGAACACCGATCACCTGCTGACCGTCGCCGGCGGCCAGGTGGGCCAGAAGATCCGCGACAAGCTTCAGGCCGATACCAGCGTGCACCTGCTGACCTTCGGCGGCCCCGGCTACCGCGACATGTTCAACTCCAAGCGCCCGATCAACTCGATCGATGACCTCTCGGGCCTGAAGCTGCGCGTGCCCAAGAACCAGGTGATGCTGGCGACCTTCGAGGCCTTCGGCGCCGAGCCCGTGCCCTTGGCCTGGTCGGAGACCCCGACCGCCTTGCAGACCGGCACCATCGATGGCGGCGACAACGGCACCTCGGTGATCCGCGAGATGAAGTTCTTCGAGTTCGCCAAGCACCTGGTCATCCTCGACCATTTCGCGGGCTTCGCCCCGGTCTTCGCCTCGAACCGCTTCATGGGCAAGCTCGACGCCGATCAGCGGGACGCGGTACTGCGCGCGGCCAAGGAAGCCGGCGAGTATCACACCCAGGTGAAGCTGGAAGAGATCGAATCGATCCGGAGCTGGCTGTCGAGCGAGGGCGGCATGGCGATGACGCGACCGGAGCGCGCGCCCTTCATCGCGGCGGCCCAGAAGGTGCAGCAGCAGTTCGCGGCCGAGCGCGGCGACGAGTTCAAGGCCCTGGTCGACGAGATCCAGGCCGCGGCCAATTAACGCCCGTCAACTTGCCTCGGGCGGGAGAGCCATCTCGGCTTTCCCGCTCCTCCTTTTCCAGCAACGATCGGAAGCCTGGCGGATTGAGGGGAGGTCCTCGGCTTGATTGTACCGCGGGTCTGCAGTCTTCATCCTTGCCATTCCGGGCGCGTCTCGCCACCAGCCCCTCATGCTGAGCTTGTCGAAGTATGAGGATTGCAGGGTGCACGCGGCAAAATCGGAGCGATCCTCACCCTTCGACAAGCTCAGCATGAGGGGCGAGGGTGGATACCGAAGGGCAACAAGGGGCGCTGGAGCGCAAGACAAGAGGCAAGATCGGTGTCCGTTAGCATTAGACAGGCCCTGACTCTCGTCGAGCGGCACTTCGAGGAGGCGCTCTCCTGCCTGGGCCTATCGGTCGTGGCCGTCTGCGTCTTCCTCCAAGTCATCATGCGCTACGGCTTCAACTCCGCGCTCCAGTGGTCGGAGGAGGTCGCGGCCATTGCCATGGTCTGGGCTGTCTACATGGGCGCCGTGCTCTGCGTGCGCGAGCGCTTCCACATCCGCATCATGGCCGGCGTCATGTTGCTGCCGGTCAAGGCGGCGACCGCCGTCGTGATCCTGGCCGACTTGCTCTGGCTCGGCTTCTCGCTCGCCATGCTGTGGATCAGCGCCGACTACCTCGGCGTGCTCTGGACCTTCACCTCGACCACGCCGCGCCTGGGCATCGACGAGTTCTATCCCCAGTCCATCGTCTTCATCGGCTACGCGCTGATGATCCTGCGCCTGGCGCAGCTCTATGCCGTTTGGTGGCGCGGCGGGCGGCGCGGCATTCCGGGCATGCGGCCCGAGCACGTTCGCGAGACCCCGGAGACCTGAGCGATGAACGAGCTGGTGATCATCGCGCTGGTCTTCACTCTCCTCACCTTGATCGGGATGCCGCTGTTCGCGGCCGTGGGGATCTCCACGCTGCTCGCGCTCTTCATGATCGACATCCCCTACACCTTGATGGCGCAGACCGGCTACACCAGCCTGACGCCCTTTCCGCTGTTGACCATTCCGCTCTTCGTCCTGGCCGGCCGGCTCATGGAGGTCGGCGGCATGGCTGAGCGGCTCATCTCGATCGCCACCAACCTGGTCGGCGCCTATCGCGGCAGCCTCGGCCTGGTGACGGTCTTCGCCTGCATGCTGTTCGCCGCGCTTTCCGGTTCCGGGCCGGCGACGACGGCGGCCATCGGCTCGGTGACGATCCCGGCCATGCGCCGCGAGGGATACTCGGTGCCCTTCGCCGCCGCCATCGCGGCCTCCGCCGGGGCGCTCGGCAGCGTGATCCCGCCGAGCAACCTCATGATCATTTACGGCCTGGTCTCGGAGACCTCGATCCCGCGCCTGTTCCTCGCCGGCGTGGTACCCGGGATCCTGGTGACGATCCTCCTGATGATCACCACCTACATCATCGCCCGCCGCAAGGGATACGGCGGCACCGGTGACAAGTTCACTTGGATGCCTTTCCTCAAGGCATTGTGGGACGGCAAGTGGGCGATCGGCTCGCCGGTTTTGATCCTCGGCGGAATCTACGGCGGCGCCTTCACCCCGACCGAGGCGGCAGCCGTCGCGGTCTTCTACGCGCTCTTCGTCGGCCGCTTCATCTACAAGGATCTCACGGCGAAGAAGATCCTGGAGAGCCTCAGGTTCACGGCGCTGATGGCCGGCTTGCTGATCCTGCTGACGCCGACGCTCGCCTTCGGCCAGCTCTCGGCCTTCTACGACGTGCCGACGGCGGTCGAAGAGTCGATCACCAGCATCACGGCGAACCCGATCCTGGTGATGATGTTCATCGGCATCTTCTACATCATCATCGGCACTTTCATGGAGTCGCTGGCGCAGATCATCCTCTTCACCGCGGTCTTCCTGCCGCTCGTGCAGAGCCTCGGCGTCGATCCCGTGCTGTTCGGCGTCTTCACGGTGATGACCTGTGAGATCGGCTTCCTGACGCCACCCCTGGGCGGCAACCTGAACGTCGCCTCGCGCATCTCCGGCGTGACCATCGAGCAGATCTCGGTTGCGGTGCTGCCCTTTATCCTGGCCTACGTGCTCGGGCTGCTGTTCATGATCTTCATCCCCGAGGCCACGCTCTGGCTGCCCGATTTCTTCTACGGCGTGGCGAAGTACTGACCCCTCGAACGGAACCAGGAGAGGTTTCTAGCGATGCTGGACAAGGTTCTCGAAGGCGGCCTGATTTTCGACGGCAGCGGCAAGGCGCCCTTCGAGGCCGACGTCGGCATCAGCGGCGATCGCATCGCCGAGATCGGCGACCTCTCGGCGGCCGACGCCGAGGAGCGGATCTCCGTTGCGGGCCTCGCCGTCTCGCCGGGCTTTATCGACCTGCACACGCACTCCGACTTCACCCTGGCCGCGAACGGCCGCGCCGAGAGCCAGGTGCACCAGGGCGTCACGACGGAGGTCGTCGGCCAATGCGGCGTCTCCTGTGCCCCGGCGCGCAGCCGGGAGGACATCGCGCTGATGGCGCCAGGATATCTGCCGGGAGAGGTCGAGACCGACTGGCTGAGCTTCGGCGAATACCTGGACCATCTCGCCCGCAAGCCGCTGGGCGTCAACGTCGCGGCCTTCGTTGGCCACGGCACCATCCACCGCGCTGTCCTGGGCGACGCGCTGCGGCCGGCGCGCGACGAGGAAGTCGAGGACATGGCCGGGCTCCTGGAGCGCAGCCTCGACGAGGGCGCCTACGGCTTCTCTACCGGGCTCGAGTACTGGCCCGGCAGCCTGGCCACGCCGGATCAACTGGCGCGGCTCTGTGCGGTGGCGGCGGCCAAGGACCTGCTCTATGCCACTCATGTGCGCAACCGCGACCTCTTCTACGATCTCGGCTTCGGCGAGGCGATTGCAACGGCACGGGTTGCGGGCGCCCGCTTGCAGATCTCCCACATCCAGCCCAAGTACGGCGCGCCGGCCCAAGCCATGGCGCACAGCCTGGAGATGATCGCGCAGGCCCGGCGTCAGGGCGTCGACGTCGCCTGCGACGTGATCCCGCACGACTGGTCGCACACACGGGTCCTGGCGATACTGCCGCAATGGGCGCAGGAAGGCGGCCTGGATGCCGTCCGGGCGCGGCTGAAGGATCGCGAGACCCGCGCCAAGATCAAGCGCAACCCCCGGCCGATGTGGCGCCTGGTTAGCGACGGCCGTTGGGAAGAGATCCGCCTCCTGCAATCCTTGGCCAACCCTGATCTGGTCGGCTTGGACTTCGCGGAGATCGGCAGCAAGCGGCGCTGCGACCCCTACGACGCCGCGCTCGACCTTCTCTTGGAGGAAGAGGGCGAGGCGATGAACCACCTCATGTGGACCTCGCATTCCTTCTCCGACGACGACATCAAGCTCGCGCTGTCGGACGGCGGCTGCGCCGTCATCTCAGACACCCTGGCGCTCGCTCCCTACGGCTGCCTCAAGCATTCGATCGGCTCGTTGAGCGGCTATGGCTGGGCCGCCCGTTTCCTCCAGCATTACGTGCGTGACCAGAAGGTCATGACCCTGGAGGAGGGGCTGCGCCGCCTGACGTCCCTGCCGGCCGATCGCCTCGGCCTGAAGGATCGCGGCCGCCTGGCCAAGGGCTGCTTCGCCGACATCACGGTCTTCGATGCCCGCGCGATCGCCAGCCACTTCGAGCTGCGCGAGCCGCGCCGTTACGCGAGCGGCATCGCCTATGTGCTGGTCAACGGCGCCTTCGCCATGCGCGACGGCACCCGGAGCGAAACCGACAACGGACAGGTGCTTCGTTCCGGCGCGTGACGCGCTGCCTTGGAACCGATTGACCGGGCAGACCCGCTGCCCTAACACAGAAAGGTCATTCGAGGCCCCCCGCAGCGGAGATCCGACCATAAGCGAGCATCACACAGAGCCCGCGAGCGCAGAACCGAGGCGTTTGCGCGGTACCGGCGAACGCAGCCCGTTGGCCGACCCGGCCTGGTCTTACATCGAGAAGACCAGTCTCGACGATTTCACGACCGAGGATTGGGCCCAGCTCGATGCCCAGCGTGCGCCCTACCTGGCCGAGCAGGTCGCCCGGCAGGCGCTGGACATGCTGGCGGCCCAGAAGCACGCGCCTTCCTTCGGCTATCAGATCAACAACTACGAGCACTGCCTGCAGGCTGCGACCCTGGCGCTGCGCGATGGTCGGGACGAGGAGACCGTGGTCTGCACGCTGTTCCACGACCTGGGCTTCGTGGTCTGCAACGAGACCCACGGCGCCTTCGCCGCCACGCTGCTGCGGCCCTACGTTTCCGAGCGCAATGTCTGGATGCTGGTCCGGCACATGTATTTCCAGACCGTCCACTGCCCGAGCCATCCCGCCATCGATCCCAACCTCCGGGAGCGCTGGCGCGGCCATCCGCATTTCGACTACGCCGCCGACTGGGTCGCCCGCTACGACCAGAACTCCATCGATGCGAAGATCGACACGCTGCCGCTGGCCGATTTCGAGCCGATGGTCCAGCGCGTCTTCTCGCGCCCGCCGAAGGCGGTGCCGATTCCGGGGTTGGAGGATTGAGCGGCGGACGACGTCTGACGTGGAAGTAGGGGCCAGCCTACGACCGTCAGAACCCATAGATTGTCATTGCCGGGCGGGCGAAGCCCGAGCGCTCCGCGCTCCCGGCAATCCATCGAGGTCCGAGACCGGGACCTAAATGGACCGCCTGGGCCCTATGGGGGTCAAGCCCGAGGGTGACAATGAAGCAAATAGTTATCGCGTCGATTCCTCGGCAGCCATGTTTCATTTCAAGCGTGCGCCGCGCCCAAAAATCACCAAGCCCTGAAAGACTCGAAGAACCCGTCCGCCGCCTCGGACAGCACCTCGCTCTCGCTGCCGATCACGGAGAGCTGGAACTGCCGGTGGCCGACGAAGAACACACGGTTGCGGAAGTAAAGGGTCTGGCCGTCGGCCAGGAACTCGACGAGCTGCGCGCTGCCGCGATAGCTGTCCGGCGCAAGACGCTCCTCGCGCACGAGCTTGCCCTTGAAGCGGGCGACGATGCGCTGGCGTGACTGGTCCAGGCCCCTTGTGATCTCATCGTCGGTGAAGGCTTCGCGCTCGAACTCGACGGCCGTCAAAGCCGCGCTTGAAATGAGGCGCCGAACGGCTTTCATCTCAGAGCTAAGTGACAGTCGCAACCTCACGTCACGGTCACGTCGAGCGCACCGACCCGCTCGATCGAGCCGCGCAGCCGATCGCCGCGCTTGACCGGCCCGACCCCGGCGGGCGTCCCGGTGAAGATGAGGTCGCCGGCGGCCAGGGTGAAGAGGCCGGAGAGGTAGGCGATGGTCTCGGGCACCTTCCAGATGAGCTGGGAGAGGTCGCCGTCCTGGCGCTTCTCGCCGTTGACCTCGAGCCGAATGCTGCCCGCCGTCGGATGGCCGATGCGCGCCGCCGGCATGATGGCGCCGCAGGGCGCGGAATGATCGAAGGCCTTGCCGACCTCCCAGGGCCGGCCGAGCTTCTTGGCTTCGCCTTGCAGGTCGCGCCGGGTCATGTCGAGACCGACGGCGTAGCCGTAAACGCATTCCAGCGCTTGATCGAGAGTAATGTCTGTGCCCCCGGCAGAGAGCGCGACCACCAGCTCGATTTCGTGGTGCACGTCCTCGGAGCGGTCGGGGTAGGGGAAGTCGCCGCCGCCGGCGATCAGGTTGTCCGGGTTCTTCTGGAAAAAGAACGGTGGCTCCTTGTCGGGATCGCCGCCCATCTCGATGGCATGGTCGGCGTAGTTGCGCCCGACGCAGTAGATCCGATGCACCGGAAAACGCCCGGCCTCGCCTGCGACGGGCAGGCTGACGGTTTCGGGCGGGGCGATGACGAAGCTCATGGAACGCTCCTGCGCAACTACTGCCGCTCGTCGGCGCGCATGCGGTTTTCGAGCCAGCGCACCCCGGCCGAGACGACCAGAATCAGCACCAGATACTCGAGCACCAGGAAAGTGTAGATCTCCAGCGGCCGGTATTCGGAGACAACCAGCTCGTTGGCGCGGCGGGTCAGCTCCTCCATGCCGATCACCGAGACCAGCGAGGACATCTTCAGCATATAGACGAGCTGATTTCCCAGCGGCGGCAGGATTCGCTTGATCGCCTGGGGCAGGATCACGTAGCGCATGGTGTCGACGTAGCCGAGCGAGATCGACTGCGCCGCCTCGCGCTGCCCGCGGCCGACGGACTGGATGCCGGCGCGAAAGATCTCCGCCTGAAAGGCCGAGTCCGACAGCGTGAGCGCGATGACGCCGGCCCAGAACACGCTGATGTCGATGCCGGCGACCTGCGGCAGGCCATAGTAGGTCCAGAGGATCAGCACCAGGATCGGCACCGCGCGCACGAGCTCGACATAGGTGCGGTTGACCATCCTGAGCGGCCGCTTGGACGACAGGCCGGGCAGGGCGATCAGCAGGCCGATGATCATCGACAGCACGATCGCGGTGAGCGACAGCTCGATCGTGTAGCGCAGGCCGCCGAGCAGGAACATCAGGTTGGTGCGGCCGGTCTCGGTCGAGGGCGAGATCACGTACCAGCCCCAGCCCGAGCAGCCGGAGAGCATGAGGCCGAGGATTATGGGGGTGAGGGCCTTCCTCCAGGTCGAGCGATCCTCACGCTTCGACAGGCTCAGCATGAGGGGATCCTTCGGGGTCGGAAACTCAAAACCACGTGCCCACGTCCGGAGAGCTCGCAAAGAGGCTGATGCAGGGCTGGATTACCTTTGTGCGTCCTTCGAGACGCCCGCTTTGCGGGCTCCTCAGGATGAGGACATTTCTTAATGCCATCGGAGATTTACCTCATCCTGAGGAGCGCCCTTCAAGGCACGTCTCGAAGGACGCACGCTGTTGGTGCAGCGCCGTCGGAGAGGCCGAACCAGTGTATTCACATCTTCCGAGCCTGTCGAAGGGTGAGGATCGCTCGCTCGAGCCACTCGCTCGAATCGCCTCCGCAGCATCAATCCCCTCCACCGCCTCAGTGATGCAGGATCTGCGTGAGAAAGCGGCGGCAGCGCTCGCTGCGCGGCGCTTCGAAGAAGGTCGTCGGCGGGCCGGTCTCGATCACCTCGCCCTGGTCCATGAAGACCATGAGGTCGGCGACCTTGCGCGCGAAGCCCATCTCGTGCGTGACGCAGATCATGGTCATGCCTTCCTGGGCCAGCTCGACCATGACCTCGAGCACCTCGGCGATCATCTCGGGATCGAGCGCCGAGGTCGGCTCGTCGAACAGCATGATCCGCGGCTCCATGCAGAGCGAGCGGGCGATGGCCACGCGCTGCTGCTGCCCGCCGGAGAGCTGCGAGGGATACTTGCCGGCCTGGTCGGGGATGTGCACGCGCTCCAGGTAATGCATCGCGCGCTCTTCGGCCTCGGCCTTGGAGAGCTTGCGCACCCGCATGGGCCCGAGCGTCAGGTTGCGCAGCACCGTCAGGTGCGGGAAGAGATTGAACTGCTGGAACACCATGCCGACCTCGCCGCGCACCGTGTCCACGGAGCGCGCGTCGTCGGTCAGCTCGACCCCGTCGACGACGATTCGGCCCGCATCGTGCCGCTCCAAACGGTTGATGCAGCGGATCAGGGTCGACTTGCCCGAGCCCGAGGGGCCGCAGACCACGACCCGCTGGCCGAGCGCGACGGCGAGGTCGACCGCCTTCAAGGCCTGGAAGGCGCCGAAGTGCTTGCTGACCCCTTCCAGCCGGATCACGGCTTCGCTGCCGCCATTTTCAGTCAAGCGCTGCCCCCCTTCGCGCGGCTCCCGGACCGCTTTCAGGTACGCCCGAGAGTCGATAAGATCACGGACAGCGGGAACCGACGGTCCTTGATACCGTCCGCGCCCGGCTCTTGGAACCAATAATCGGGCGCCCCGGCGGACCCGATCGAGAACAGGGACATAAGATGCTCGTGAGAAAACTGATCTGCGCCGCCTGCCTGCTGCTGCTCGGCACGGCCCCGGCGGCCGCCCAATCCACCTTGCAGAAGATCCTCGACGGCGGCGTGCTCAAGGTCGGCACGACCGGCGACTGGAACCCCATGACCCTCAAGGACCCGGCGACCAACAGCTATCGTGGCTACGACATCGACGTGACCAGCGAGCTCGCCAAGGATCTGGGCGTCGAGATCGAGTATGTGCCGACCGACTGGAAGACACTGGTCAACGGCGTCGTGGCCGGCAAGTACCACATGACCGGCAGCGCCTCGCTCAGCGCCAAGCGCGCCAAGGTCGCCGGCTACTCGATCGCCTATTTCGACCTCGCGACCGTGCCCCTGACGCTCAAGAAGAACGCCGATCGCTTCAAGGACTGGGACGACATCAACAAGGAAGACGTCACCGTCGCCGCGACCTTGGGCACGACCCAAGAGCAGCAGGTCAAGCAGTTCTTCCCCAACGCCAAGAAGAAGATTATCGAGGCGCCGGCGCGCGACTTCCAGGAGGTCCTGGCCGGCCGCGCCGACGTGCACATCACCTCCAACGTCGAGGCCGCGACCCTGGTTGAGAAGTATCCGGAGATGATGGTCGTGCCGGTGAGCGAGGCCCGCGCCCGCACGCCGATCGCCATGCTGCTGCCCCAGGACGACCAGGTCTGGATCAACTACGTCAACCACTGGATCCAGCTCAAGCAGGCCCGCGGCTTCTTCGACGGGCTGGCGGCGAAATGGCGGCTGAGCAACGAGTAGGCTCCGTTAGCTGGGGGATTCCCCCTCACCCAGCTCCCGCTAAGGCTCGGCTATTCGCCTCGCCAAGCCTACACATCCCTCTCCCTCAGTGGGGGAGAGGTTAGGTGAGGGGGGCTGACCCCGCACCGTCGGCCGAGACCCTCAATTCTCCTCCTGGTAATACCCGATCACATCCCCCTCGGTCGTCACGCCGAGGCCGTTCAGCAGCCGGTTCGAATAGTTGAAATACGCGCACACCTGGTTGACCTCGAGGATCTCGCCGTCCTCGCAGCCGGCCTCCTTCAGCGCGTCGAAGTCGCCTTGCGCCATCTTGCCGACCGAGGCAGTGAGCTTCTCGGTGTAGCGCAGCAGGGCCAGCTCCTTGCCGTCGAAGACCTCTTCCGGCCGGCGCGCCTGCAGGGCCGCGTAGACCGCTTCGGCGCGGGCCTCGTCGGCGATCAGGCGCCGGGCGTTGGCGAAGTGGTGGGTCAGGCTGTAGGCGCAGTCGTTGACCATCGAGGTGTAGGAGGCCACGACCTCGAGGAACCAGAAGGGCAGGACGTTGTCCGGGTTGTGCAGGACGCTGCGGTAAAGCGTGACGTGGCCGTCCATGGTCTGCGGCCGCAGGGAGTGGACCCGCATGACGTTGTCCACCGTGCCGTGGGGCGTGCGCACCTTGTCGTACATCTCGCGCAGAAAGCCCGTCGCCGCCTCGAGCGGGATCATGCGGATCCAGGCCGACATGGGCGTCTCCTCGGGGCCGGCTATTTGCGATAGGCGAAGGAGGTGTCGAAGCGCGACAGGACATAGTCGCCACAGGCGACGGGCGCATAGCGGCTCGTCTCGCCGCCGCGGCAGACGACGGCGGGATCGACCAGGCTGTCGAAGTCCGGATCGACGGCGATCAGCATGGAATGGCGTTCCTTCCCGGCGCGGTTGATCACCCGGTGCGGGGTCGAGCGGAAAGCATCGTTGGTCCAGCGTGACAGCAGATCGCCGACATTGACCACGATCGTGCCCTCGATCGGATGTGCTGTCACCCAATCGCCTTCGTAGGTCTGGACCTCCAGCCCGCCGATCGCGTCCTGCCACAGCAGGGTCAGGCAGCCGTAGTCGGTGTGCGGCGAGACGCCGAACTGCTCCTGACCCATCATCGGCGGCTGCTCCGGATAGTAGATGATCGTGCCGCGTGCGATCGGATGGTCCCAGCGGCGCACGAAGGTCTCCGCCGGCAGCTCCAGGCTGGTCGCGAAGGCGCGCAGCAGCCGCCGGCCGCACTCCAGGCCTTGCTCGAAGAAGGGATAGACCGCCGCGCGGAAGCCGGCCGGCCGGTCCGGCCACTGGTTGCGGCCGAGGAAAGGATTGTCCTCCGTGACCGCCGGGTCGTCCGGCGGCAGATCGAGACCCCAGACGAAGCTCTCCTTCAGATCGCTGCGGGTCGCCGATTCCATCTTGGCCTCGCCGAGCGCCAGGAAGCCGTGGTGAAAGCGGTTGATCGTGACCTTCTCTTTTTCTGCGCGCGGCAGGGCGAAGAAGGTCCGAGCGGCGGCATCGGCGCGGGCGATCGCGTCTTCGGCGATGCCGTGGTTCTTCACGTAGAGGAAGCCGACCTCTTCGGCTGCCCGGCGCAGGGCGGCGCCGACCTCGGCCGTACCGCGCGCGTCGCCCGCCAGCAGCGGCGCGGCGTCGATCACGGGAATGTCGGTGACCTCGATCCTTCGCGATTCGGCGTAGCTCACGGCTTCGGTCCCATATCCATGAGAAATGATGATGGAATTGGCTCGGGTGTACACAGCCATTTCCAATGTATCCTTGATCTTTGCGGGATACGAGGCAGAATGATTCATACTATCCAGTAATCTGATTCATGGTAATCGACGTGCAGGATCTCCCACCGCTCAACGCTCTCCGGGTCTTCGCGGCGGCGGCGCGGCGGGCGAACTTCACCCGCACGGCCGAGGATCTGGGGATCACCCAGGGCGCCGTGAGCCATCAGATCCGCGTTCTGGAGGACCAGTTCGGCCTGCGGCTGTTCCACCGGCAGCCGCGCAAGACCTTGCTGACCCACGACGGTCGGCACTTGGCCGAGGCCTTGGAGCGCGCTTTCGGCGAGATCGGCGCGGCGATCCAGCGGGTCAAGCGAGCCCAGGACAGCAACCTGCTGATCGTCAACGCGCTGCCCGGCTTCGCCGTGAAATGGCTGTTCCCGCGCCTGATCCGCTTCGA
>JAKSDN010000272.1 GCA_022360075.1 Kiloniellales bacterium
ATAGGCCACCGCCTGCTTGGACAAGTCATCATAAACGATGACCGCGTGCATGCCGTTGTCCCGGAAGTACTCGCCCATGGTGCAGCCCACATAGGGCGCCAGGAACTGCAGCGGCGCCGGCTCCGAGGCGGTGGCGGCGACGACCACCGAGTACTCAAGGGCGCCGTTTTCCTCCAGCGCCTTGACGAACTGGGCGACGCTGGAGCGCTTCTGGCCCACCGCGACGTAGATGCAATAGAGCTTCTTGGACTCGTCGTCGCCCTGGTTGATCGGCTTCTGGTTGATGAAGGTATCCAGCGCCACCGCGGTCTTGCCGGTCTGCCGGTCGCCGATGATCAGCTCGCGCTGGCCGCGGCCGACCGGGATCAGGCTGTCGATGGCCTTGAGGCCGGTCTGCATCGGCTCGTGCACGGAGCGCCGCGGGATGATGCCGGGCGCCTTGACCTCGACGCGGCGGCGCTCGGTCGACTCGATGGGGCCCTTGCCGTCGATCGGGTTGCCCAGCGGATCGACGACGCGGCCCAGCAAGCCCTTGCCGACCGGCACGTCGACGATGGCGCCGGTGCGCTTGACGGTGTCGCCTTCCTTGCTGTCCCGGTCTTCGCCGAAGATCACGATGCCGACGTTGTCGACCTCGAGGTTCAGCACCATGCCCTTGATGCTGCCCGGGAACTCGACCATCTCGCCGGCGCGGACGTTGTCCAGGCCATAGACGCGGGCGACGCCGTCGCCGACCGAGAGAACCTGCCCGACCTCGGCGACATCGGCCTCGGCGTCGAAGTTCTCGATCTGCTCCTTGAGGATCGCAGAGATCTCTGCGGCGCGGATGTCCATCACCCGACCCCTTTCATGGCGAACTGTAGTTTCTCGAGCTTGGTGCGCAGGGAGGAGTCGATCATGCGACTGCCGACGCGGACGACGAGTCCGGCGATCAGGCTGGGATCGACCTCGGTATCGACCTGGACCTTGGCACCGAGCTTGGCGCGCAGCGTCTCGGCCAGGGCGGCCTGTTGTTGTTCGGTCAGCGCGCGCGCGGAGGTGACGTGAGCCGTCATCTCGCCGCGCCGGCGGGCGAGCTCGGCCAGGTAGGTCGCGATCATCTTCGGCAGCTCGAACAAGCGCCGATTGCGTGCGACGACGAGCACGAAGCGCCGCGTCATGTCGCTGACGCCGGCTTTCTCCAGCACCGCCGCGAGCGCCGTCGACTGCTGCTCACGGCTGAACAGGGGACTGCGGATCAGGCGCTGCAGATCCGCGCTCTCCTCGAGCATCTGCTTGATGCCGCGCAGGTCGTCGGCGACCGGATCGAGCGCCTTCTTCTCGTCAGCCAAGTCCAGCAGCGCGAGTGCGTAGCGCTCGGCAACGCCGCTGCTGCCGGTATCCTCGCTTGCCGCCAAGACAGCCTTCCCCGTGTTGTGCGAGCCCTAGACCGCGCCCGCCGGAAAGCTCCCCACGCCTTTCAAGAAAAATCAGCGGAGTAGCCCCCTTATCCCGTGGGCGCGGATGTGGGTATCACAGGGCGTCTGGCGTTGCAACAAGCGTCGGCTGGACCGGCGCCTCATAGAAAAACCCTATAAAAACCTAATGGTTATCCGTCTCCGGCTGCCTTGGCAAAGGCCTGCTTCGCGCCCTCGGCCATCTCCTCCGGGGACACGTCGCGGACATGCGTGGCGATCGACCAGGAGTGTCCGTAAGGGTCCTTCAGGCGGCCGAAACGGTCGCCCCAAAACATGTCCTGGGGCGGCATCACGGGCTCGCAGCCGGCCTCCTGCGCCCGGGTATAGACGCTGTCGATATCGGGCACATAGAGATGCAGGCTGACCGGCGTGCCGCCCAGATCGAGCGGCGACTGGCTGCCCCATTCCGGCACCTCCTCGGTCATCATCACCGGCGTGCCGTTGACCTTGATCTCGGCATGCATGATGCGGTCGCTGTCGGGCATCAGCATCCGGAAAATCTCCTCGGCGCCGAAGGCCTTCTTGTAGAACTCGATCGCGGCGGCGCAGTCGCGCACCACCAGGTAAGGCGTGATCTTCGCGTAGCCCTCCGGCACCGGCTCTACCATAACGCTCTCCCCGTATTTCCAATCGTTAGAACTGACCCGCGAGGCTCCGCCCGGCAGGCGAGCCCACTCTAAAGGGTTTTTCTTTCGGTTTGAATTCAAGCCGGCGTGCCCGGCGAGCCAAGCGTTCCCCCGGTCGGACCGGCTTCGATTCAGGTCGATCTGACACGGATGAACGGGATGGACGCGGATATCCGTGTTTGTCCCGTTCATCCGTGTCGAAGGAGGAGGCGCAGAAGTCCGAGCGGTTTTAGAGAGCCGAGCCACCCGGGAGGCGTCGCCTGCTTTGGCTGCAGTGCTGGGGTGCGTGCTTCGAGACGCCCCTTCGGGGCTCCTCAGCATGAGGACAAGTCCTGGATGGCATTGAGATTGGACCTCATGCTGAGGAGCGCTCGACAGAGCGCGTCTCGAAGCACGCAGGCTGTTTGTCCAGCGCTCCAAGCCTATTCCTGTCCCATTCAGCCGGTCGTCGCTATCTTCTCGCCCGCAATCACAATCCGGTTTCGGCGGGTCCGAATTCCAGCATGTCGACATTGAATCTCCTGACAAATTCCGCCCCACATGCATGATCGGCAGGGCTGGCATTCCGTCGGCCCCCTGGCAGGCCTATCCTGGTCCCCTTACCTTCGGCCGCAGCCGAACCGGAGGAAGCCGTTGTCCGCGCTCAAGCGCCTCTACGATTGGCCCTACCTGCTGCTGATCTTCCCGCCCTTGTGCTGGGCCGGGAACATGGTGGTCGGGCGCGCGGTGCGTGGCGAGATCCCGCCGCTGACGCTCAACTGGTGGCGCTGGTCGATCGCAGCCCTGGTGCTGCTGTTCTTCCTGCGCCGCGATCTCTGGCGCCAGCGCCACCTGCTGCTCAAGCACTGGAAGCTGGTGGTGCTGCTCGGCCTGACCGGCATCACGGCCTTCCATTCCTCGGTCTACACCGGGCTCACCCAGACGACGGCGATCAACGCCGCGCTGATCGTCGCCATGGGGCCGGTGCTGATCGCGCCGATGGCCCGGGTGATCATCGGCGAGCGGCTGAGCGGCCTGCAGGCACTCGGCGTGGCGATCTCGTGCGTGGGCGCGGTGGCGGTGATCACCCGCTCCGACATCGAGGTGCTACTTGGCCTGACCTTCAACCAGGGCGATCTTTGGCTGGTCTTCGCCTCGTTTTGTTGGGCGCTCTACTCGGTGCTCCTGAAGCTGAAGCCCGCCGAGATCGAGGTCGCGCCGCTGCTGATGGCGATCATCCTGGCGGGGGCCGCGATGATCCTGCCGCTCTTCCTGTGGGAGCTCGGCGCCGGCAAGGTCATGCTGGTGAGTGGCGCCAACCTGGCGGTGCTCGGCTACGTCAGTCTCTTCGCCTCGGTGCTCGCCTATCTCGCCTGGAATCCGGGGGTCAATGCGGTCGGCCCGAACAAGGCCGGGCTGTTCCTGCATCTGCTGCCGGTCTTCGCGACGCTCTTCGCCTGGCTGTTCCTGGACGAGCGCATCGAGGCCTATCACTTGGTCGGCGTGCCCTTCATCGTCGCCGGAATCGTGCTCACGACGCGCTTTGGTGCCAGGTCGCCCGCGGTCTCCTCGGCCACGGCGAAGACCAGGTAGCGCAGCGGCCCGCCCGGCTCGACCGCGTCGAAGGGATAGCAGGTCACGAGCGTGAGTGCCGCCTGGCCGTCGTCCGGGGCCAGGCGCGCATTGCGCGCGTCGATCACTTCCGCCGTCTCGATGCGATAGTCCCGCCACAGACCGTCCGGGCCCTGGAGCCGCAGCGGGTCGCCGGGGGCGAGGTCGCGCAGGAAGGCGAAGTGGGTGTCGCGGTGACCGACCACGACGCTGTGTCCGGCCGTGCCTGGCGCCGCCGTGCCGTCGAGATGGCCCGGCCCGAAGGCCAGGCTCCGGCCGCTGGCGCCGGCCAGGACCACCTGATCGACGTCGAGGCCGGGCGCCTGCAGGCGGGCGAGCGGGTAGGTATCGGCCCAGGGCCATGGCCGGATCGCCGTCTGCGGATCGGCGGCCAGGGTCGTCACCCAGGCGCGCTCGAGCAGGTCCTGGGCGAGCCAGGCCTTGGCATGAATCCAGCCCGCCGCGCCGAGCTGCCAGGTGCC
>JAKSDN010001425.1 GCA_022360075.1 Kiloniellales bacterium
ACCGTCGGCAGTGTTCATTCGACACGGATGAACTCGGATGGACACGGATGAATGGCGATCCGTGTTTATCCGCGTTCATCCTTGTCAGGATTCGCTCGCGCCCAGCGCTGGATCAAGACCACGTTGAACAAGCTCGCCTCTAAAGTTGTCGTCCTCGGACGCAGCGCAGCGGAGATCCGAGGATCCATGGATCGACTGGGCCCAGCCCTTTCCCAATGCGTCACTTGTTGAGCGACGTCAGCAAGACGCCGGGGTCAAGACACGCGATGGAATCCAAGCAAAAGTCGATTCGACACAGATGAACACAGATAGACACAGCGCAGCATAGCCGCAACCAAACTTTCCCGGCGTTGCGATCAAGCGAGACAGTTCGGTCAGCCGGGGCGAACTGATACCGAGGATCAATGACCTTGTCCTTTGGCATTGCATGCATACTCAGCCCCTCATGCTGAGCTTGTCGAAGTATGAGGATTGCTCGGAGCAAGCGGCAAGACCGGCGCTATCCTCACCCTTCGACAAGCTCAGGATGAGGAGGTTGGGACGACGCCAACGGCAATTGGGGGTGCATGAAGGCCGCGAGGGTGTCTAGATCTCCTTCGTGATTTGTCGAAATCGGCCAGCCGGTTACGGAAAAATCCTCGCGAACCGCGAGGACTCTTGGGGTTAGTAGTACAGATGCTCCGTGCTACGCGCGGTCAATCTGATCAATCCGTGAATCTGTGTTCATCAGTGTCGAATCCTGGCCACGGCTTTCCCCGACCAAGCTGACTGCCGCCGGGAACACATCAACAGTCGAAGAACGCTATTCTCTCTCACCATCGTGTTCAGCATTGAACGGTCCAGGTTTCGGACAACCATGGATTCTCGGATCGGCGCGCGGCTTTGCCGCGCTTGTCCGAGAATGACAGTTCTTCGGTGGGCTACAGCTCGGGATAGATCGGAAAGCGTCGGCAAAGCGCGGAGACCTCGGCGCGCACGCGGGACTCGATCGCGCCGTTGTCCGCCGGGTTCGCCGCGAGACCGTCGAGCACTTCGCCGATCCAGGCTCCCACCTGACGGAACTCTTCGACGCCGAATCCGCGGGTCGTGCCGGCGTTGCTCGACAGACGCAGACCTGACGGATCTTCGGGCGGGTGCGGATCGAAGGGGATGGTGTTCTTGTTGCAGGTGAGGCCCGCGGCTTCCAGGCTGTCCGTGGCGCGGTCGCCGCGCAGGCCCTTGGGCGTGACGTCGACCAGCATCAGGCCGGTGTCGGTGCCGCCGGAGACGACGCGAAGGCCGGCGGCCGCGACGCTCTCGGCCAAGGCTCGGGCGTTGGCGACGACCGCCCCGTTGTAGGCGCGGAACTCGGGCTTCAGCGCCTCGCCCAGACAGACGGCCTTGCCCGCCACGGCGTGCAGCATGACCGAGCCCTGCACGCCCGGGAACAGCCCCGTGTTGAGCTTCTTCGCGAGCTTCGCGTCGTCGGCCAGGATCAGGCCGCCGCGCGCGCCGCGCAGGCTCTTGTAGGTCGTGGTGGTCACGACGTGGGCGTGGGGAAACGGATTGGCGTGCAGCCCGGTCGCGACCGAGCCGGCGAAGTGGGCCATGTCGACCAGGAACCAGGCGCCCGCCCGATCCGCGGCCGCGCGCAGGCGCGCGAAGTCGAGCGCGCGCGGATAGGCCGAGCCGCCGGCGATCAGCAGGCGCGGGCGATGCTCGACTGCCAGCGTCTCGACCGCGTCGTAGTCGAGCTGCTCGTCCTCACGACGCACGCCGTAGGGCACGATCCTGTAAGCACGACCGCTCTGGTTGGCGGGGTGGCCGTGGCTCAGGTGGCCGCCGGCGGCGAGATCCATGGAGAGAATGGTGTCGCCGGGCTCGAGCAGAGCCTGGTAGACGGCCTGGTTGGCGTTGCTGCCGCTATGGGGCTGCAGATTGGCGTAGCTGCAACCGAACAGCCGGCAAGCACGTTCGATGCCGAGGCGCTCGATCGCATCGGCGTAATCGGCGCCGCCGTAGTAGCGCGCGCCGGGATAGCCCTCGACCGTCTTGTTGCACAGCACCGAGCCCTGCGCCTCGAGCACCGCGCGGCTGACCAGATTCTCCGAGGCGATCAGCTCGATTTGATCCTGCTGACGCTCAAGTTCCCCGCATACCGCCGCCCAGGCTTCGGGATCGGCCTCGGCAAGCGGCGCGGTGAAATAGCCGGCATGGAGGGTCGCCTCGTTACCCATCGCTTCGGACGTCGTCCGCATGACAAAGCCTCCTGAGTCCCGGGTGTGGTCGCTCGAATTCGCAATTGAGAGGAACTCCGAGAAGAGCCGCCAGACTCCACTCTCGTCAACCTCCCCAACTCCCCTTGGGGCGGGCTTGAGGCAAAAAAGGGCAGCCGCTGCCTCAAGATTGGCCGCTCTTTGACTCTCCCTTCAGCGCGGGCGCAGCCCAACAATAAGGGCAGCCCAACGCGCCAGGCATGGGCCACCCCAGTGGACAACGAACACCGAGAACAAGCTAGAGGAGAACCCCCCGATGAACCGATTCCTGGCCGCCCTTGGCGCACTCGCGATGCTCGGTTTCGCCGGCATCGCCCAGGCCGAAGACGCCAGTGGCCGCGTCGCCACGATGGACGCCACCATGCTGATCCTCGAAGACGGCACCGCCTTCACGATCGGCGAGGGCGTTTCCGTCGAGGGTCTGCAGCCCGGCACCGAGGTGACCGTCTCCTACGAGGAGATCGACGGTCAGAAGGTCGCCACGCAGATCTCGCCGGCACAGTAAGAAGGGTGGGCCGAAGGCCGTCGGGAGCCATTCCCGGCGGTCTGCGGCCCCTCCGGCAAGCCTCGCCGGCCTCGGGCGCGCAAGCCCGAGTGAGGGGAAGGGGCGGACGCTACCTTGCGGCCTCCGCCCGCTCCATCTGCACGTCCCGGCAAGCCGTCGCCCCTTCGGCGAGCGGCAAAGCGGTATTGGTCTCGAGACCGGCGTCGCCCAGGCGACAGAGGATCTCCGTCGTCGGGATCACCGTTGTCTCGCCGGCGATCGGAAACTCGAGCTTGCCGGCATCGCCGCCGGGCAAAGTGATCTTGGCCGTGCGATAGCCGCGCACGATGCCGAGCAGGCGCCCGCTGCGGGCATCGAAGACGCCGCCGCCGCTCGTCCCATAGCTGACGGCGGCGTCGATCAGGCCGACCGGCCCCGCGATCGGGATGCCCGGCCGGCCGTCGCGGTCGGCGATCTGGCTGACGACGCCGGTCACGAAGGTGCCGCGCCGGCCCCAGGGAAAAGACACGACCCAAACCGGATCGCCCAAGCGCGCCTCTTCCTTGAGCCGGACCGGCGGCGCGGCCAAACCCTCGACCTCGAAGAGGGCGATGTCCGCCGCCTCGTCGAGCAGCAGCAGGGAGGCTTCGAGCCGCGCGCCGCTGCCGGGGGCGATGGCGACGACGCTCTGCTCCGCGCCCGGCACGAGCAAGTGGCCGGCAGTCAAGACCAGGGCGCGGCCGTCGTCGACATCGAGCACGACGCCGGAGCCGGCGCGGCGGCCGACCTCGCGCTGCGCGAAGAGCTGCACCGAGCTCGCAAGTGACTCGGCGATGATGTCTTGCGGCTCGGCCCGATCTTGCCAAGCGGTTTGGTTGCTAGGGCCCGCCACGCTGCAGGCAGCAACCAGCAGCAGGGCGAGCAGACCAAGGAACGTGGGTTTCATCGTGCATCTCCAGCTCGAGAAGCCCGGCCACTCGCGGCAGGCTTCGAGACACCCCCAAGGCGACGGCGATCACGGCACGGTCCTGTGCCGCGAGACCGCCCCGCCCATTTCGATGGACGCGATGCGCGCTCGATCTTCTTGTGAGATTTCGTCCGGAGACGCCGCTACGGCGCTTCGGCCGCGAGGCACGCGACTGTGATGGGTCTTGCGACCCCACATCGACCCGTCCAAGCGCCCGGCAGAAGGCGTTAACCCGTCTTAACCTCGTCCGGGGCCGGTAAAGAAAGCGTTAAGGGCCCGGACGCGCCGTCCCGATTCCCTTTAGCACAGCAGGGCCAGCGGAGGATAGCGGAGAGCGGCCGTTTTACGCCGCGGCATAGATCCCCGCGGCCTTCACTTGGTCGCCGACGAAGGGCTCGAACTGCTTGAAGTTGACCTCGAAGCGCTTGGAGAGCTCGCGCGCGGTCTGATCGTAGGCGCCCTTGTCGGACCAGGTGTTCTTGGGGTCGAGCACCTCGGGCGGCACGTCGGGGCAGACCTGCGGGATGCGCAGGCCGAAGTCCGGATGGGTCTGGGTGCCGACCTCGGCCAGGCGGCCGTCGAGCGCGGCGCGGACCATGGCGCGCGTGTGAGCGATCTCCATGCGCGACCCGACACCATAGGCACCGCCGCTCCAGCCGGTGTTGACCAGCCAGCACTCCGCGCCGCTCGCCGCCATCTTGCGGCCCAGCATCTCGGCGTAGACCGAGGGATGGCGCGGCATGAAGGGCGCGCCGAAACAGGTCGAGAAGGTCGCCTTGGGCTC
>JAKSDN010000136.1 GCA_022360075.1 Kiloniellales bacterium
CCTCATCCTTCGATAGGCTCCGAGCTGATGAAGGATCTGAACCGGAGCTGGAATGCCATCGCCAAGCGCTTCGCGCGGTTCGTACCGAACCCTTCGAGACGCCCGCTTACGCGGGCTCCTCAGGATGAGGTCATTTCTTAATGCCACGAAGACTTCACCTCATCCTGAGCGCCCTCCAGGGCGCGTCTCGAAGGACGCACGGTGTCATCGCAGCGCGGTCCAGGGTTCTGGCCCTTGAACCTGGAAGCACTTGCAGAGAGGTGATGGCGCAGACGCTCAGTCGAATGACGGTCAAGTTCTTCCAGCTCAAACCGCCGAGAGCCGGGCCTCACCCTGATCGGAGCCCATCAAAGCCCCCGCCATCCACTTGTGAAAGCAGTGGGTCGGGCCATCCATGGCGGGGGAGAAGGCGCCGCCCCGGAAAGCCGTGGAGGCGCGGCCGCGCTGCATGCCCTCGACCACGCCGCGGTCCTCTTCGAAGACGAGCTGCCATTGCGCCGCATTGGCCTTGCGCAGTGCCGCGTAGCTTGCGCCGCGGGGCTCCTCGCCGATGTAGTAGATCTCGAAGAGCTCGCGCGTGCGGTCTTCGGCGAGCGGCAGGACCACGACCGTGAAGAAGTGATCGGCGTGGAGGCCGAACAGCGCGTTGGGATAGAGTGCCAGGTACTCGGCCTTTCCCTCGCGCCAATCCACCGGCAGATCGGGGAGGCAGGGAAAGGCCTGGCCGTCGTCGCTCAGGCGCGGCCGATAAGCATGGCTGCCCTGACCTGAGAGGTGACCATCCAGCTCGACATTGTAGTGGTCTTCGAGCCGCGAATAGCGGTTCAGGCTCGGGTGCACCCAGGGCAGGTGATAGCCCTCGCAGAAGTTCTCGACCGCCAGCTTCCAATTGCACGCCAGCTCGAGAGAGAAGGACGAGTCCGCGCCGCCGTGCCGCAGGAGGTCCGGGTCGAGGTGCTGCCAGCGCCCGGCCAGCGGTGCGACGAAGGCCTCGAAGGCCGGCGCCTCGCCCGAGAGGTCGACGAAAACGGCGTCGCACCACACCGCGCTGCGCACCGGCTTCAGACCGTGACGGCTCTTGTCGAAGCCGTCGCAATGCTTGGTTCCCG
>JAKSDN010000750.1 GCA_022360075.1 Kiloniellales bacterium
CCCCTACGAAGTGCCGCCCACGCACCCCCTGCTCCTGGCCGTCGAGCGGGCCCTGGAAGCGGCCCAAGGGGCGCGTCCGATCCGCGTGCGCATCGGCGCGACCCTGCCGATGAGCGACATCATGGCCAAGGCCCTGGGCGTGGACACGGTGATGTTCTCCTTCTCCACCGCCGACGAGGACTTCCACGCCCCGAACGAGTTCTTCCGCCTCGCGTCGCTGGACCTCGGTCTGGCGGCGTGGGTGGCTCTGCTGCGGGAGTTAGGACTGCACAACTGGGGCGACTATGCGGCGTTTCGGCGGGGTAGCGCGTAGGGCGCAATAGCGAGAGCGTATTGCTCCGGATGCCGCTACTTGCTTGCGTGCCGGCCATCATGCGGCGGGTTACGCTTCGCTAACCCGCCCTGCGGGCTATGGGCTACAGCCCAATTCCGATGATCATGGGCGCGGCTGCCGATGCGCAGGCCCGAATCCCAAGGTTCCTTGGTCAGGTGATTTGATGCCTCGAAACGGTGCTCTACGCTTAGGAAAGTTGGATGTTCATTGACCAAGTGTCGACCACCGTTCAGTCGGGTCCTATCGCTGTCGTTCCCTACGATCCGCATTGGCCGGTCGCCTTCGAACAACTACGGGAAGCGATCAAGCACTCGCTCGGAACGATCGCATTCGACATCCACCATATCGGCAGTACGGCAGTTCCGGGCCTATGCGCTAAGCCCAAGATCGATATCGACGTTGTCCTGCATTCGGCCGATTACATCGCCAAGGCCGTCGATTTGCTGAAGAATAGCGACCGGGAATACCATGGCGATCCGTACAACAACGACATGTGGACCCTTGCCAGCCGTCGTGGCTTCTCTCCAGGTCATCGAATATATGTTTGCGCTCCATACACACCGGCTCATCTGGAACGCATCTTGTTCCGGGACTACCTTCGCGCTCACCCCGAGGTCGCTGGAGCATACGCTGCTTTGAAGAGAAGACTCGTCATCGAGTCAGAGGGCGTTTGGAGTACTTACACCGACGGCAAGGGCGCGTTCGTCGCGGACGTCGTTGAGCGGGCAATATCTCAAGCGCGAATGGCGCAATAGCGAAAGCCTATTGCGCCGGATGCCGCTGCTTGCTTGCCGGCCATCATCCGGCGGGTTACACTTCGCTAACCTGCCCTACGGGCTTCGGCCACTCAGCCGATTTGCGGCATCTTCGCAACGGCCTGATCGCTCGACCGGCCCATCCTCAGCGGGCTGAAAACACGCTGTTTGCCACGCCATCGGCCACGCCGCACACGCCCGTTCCAGAGAACCCGTGACACCGCCACACCACCGACCCGCCGATGTCCCGGGCCGGCCCGGGCATGTCGCAGAATGGCTTTTCGGGGAGTCAATGGGACAATCGCCGCTGAGAATCAGGGCCTTAGAGTGATGTCAAATTTGCAACACAAGACGAAAACAAGAACGCGGGGAAGCAGCATGAGCGACCAAGCCAGCCTCTATAACACCGACTACGAACTCGGGCAGGACAACCTGCGCCGCTGGGGCATGGATGTTCATCATCCCGTCTTCTGGATCTCCTCCGGCCTGGTCTTGCTGTTCGTCGTCGGGGTGCTCTTGGCGCCGGAGGCGGCGAAGGGCGCCTTCGACGGTGCGAAGTGGTGGTCGATCGGCGCCTTCGACTGGCTCTTCATGCTGGGCGGGAACATCTTCGTCGTGTTTTGCCTGGCGCTGATCGTGCTGCCCGTGGGCAAGATCCGCTTGGGCGGCCAGGACGCGAAGCCGGAATTCTCCACCATCTCCTGGTTCGCCATGCTGTTCGCCGCGGGCATGGGCATCGGCCTCATGTTCTGGAGCGTGGCCGAGCCCACCGCCTACTTCACGGGATGGTACGAGACCCCGCTCGGCGTCGAGGCCTCGACGCCGGCCGCGGCGCAGAAGGCGATGAGCGCGACCATGTTCCATTGGGGCCTGCACCCCTGGGCGATCTACGCGGTCGTCGCCCTGTCGCTCGCCTTCTTCGCCTACAACAAGGGCCTGCCGCTGACCATCCGCTCGGCCTTCTACCCGCTGATCAAGGACCACTCCTGGGGGCCCTTCGGCCATCTCATCGACACCATCGCTGTCCTCGCCACCCTGTTCGGCCTGGCGACCTCGCTCGGCTTCGGCGCCCAACAGGCATCCGCCGGTCTGGCGTTTCTCTTCGGCTTCGAGGCCGGCATCACGACGCAGATCGCGATCATCATCATCGTCACGGCGATCGCGCTCGTCTCGGTCCTGCGCGGGCTCGACGGCGGGGTCAAGGTGCTCAGCAACGTCAACATGAGCATCGCCGCGCTGCTGCTGCTCTTCGTCCTGGTGGTCGGCCCAACGGCGGTGATCTTCGCCACCATGGGCAACACCTTGGTCGGCTACCTCGGCGACATCCTCGCCTACAGCAACTGGGTGGGGCGCGACGACGAGGCCTGGATGCAGGGCTGGACGGTCTTCTACTGGGCCTGGTGGATTTCCTGGTCGCCCTTCGTCGGTATGTTCATCGCCCGGGTCTCCTACGGCCGGACGGTGCGCGAGTTCATCATCGCGGTGCTGCTGATCCCCACGCTCGTGACCTTGGTGTGGATGAGCGTGTTCGGCGGCTCCGTCCTCGACCAGATCCAGAACGGCGTCGGCGCGCTGGCGGGCGGCTTGGACAAGGTCGAGCTGGCCATGTTCCAGATGCTGGAGAACCTGCCGCTCGCCACCTTGACCTCAGCCGTCGGCATCATCCTCGTGCTGGTCTTCTTCATCACTTCGTCCGATTCCGGCTCGCTGGTGATCGATGCCATCACCGCCGGCGGCAAGGTGGACGCGCCCGTGGTGCAGCGCATCTTCTGGGTCGTGATCGAGGGCGTCGTCGCCGCGGTCCTCCTGTTCGGCGGCGGCGCGGACGCGCTGACGGCGCTTCAGGCGGCGGCGATCACCGTCGGGCTGCCCTTTACCGTCGTCCTGATCGCCATGTGCCTCTGCCTCTATCTGGGACTGCAGCACGAGCGCAAGCATGTGCTGCCCGGTGGATAGCGGGTGGCGGCAAGAGGAAGGAGGGGCGACAGCACCGCCTGGGTGCCGGCCAACATACGGCGGGTTACGCTTCGCTAACCCGCCCTACGGGTGCTGGTCCAGCGAGTAGCGTGTAGCGCCGCATGGTGCCGCGGTCGTGCTGGCCATCGTGCGACCGGTTACGGTTCGCTAACCTGCTCCACGGGCTGGGTGCTCCCAGACAGTGACGCAACCCTCACTTCTAAGCATTTGAATTACAACGTATCTTCTTTTGAAGTAGGAAATCACTTCATCGAGCAGTTCGGCCGATTCGACCAACTCACGGGCGCTCCGGTCAGAGAATGGTCCACAGATACTCACGGTATCGATTTCATCAAGATACGCGCGTGCCTGACAATAAAGCCCAAGTCTCTCGAAATGATATTCGAGATAGTTATAGTACTGGTCTATTCGCCCAGCCACCAAAATTTCATCGACTTGGTGCTTGATCTCTACCGGCGCAATAACGTCGGTCTCCGAGGTTTTGACTTCATCGCTGCTCATATCAGCCATCTGAGTGCATACGACCAATGTTGGACGCGAGCAAAGCGCGTAGCTCGCGAAAGCGCAAGCGTATCGCGCCGGATGTCGCAGCTTGCCTGCCGACCATCGTGCGGCGGGTTACGCTGCGCTAACCCGCCCTACGAGCACCGGGCTCACATCCCCGCCTCCGCCTTCACGTAGGCCGCGATCTCGGCGTGCGTCGCGAACCAAACGTCGCCGGTTTGCTGGATGTGGGCGATCAGCTCCTCGAGGATGAAGATGCGCGAGCGGTAGCCGGTGATGTGCGGGTGCATGGTTAGCAGAAACAGCCCGCCCTCGGCGTGGGCGCGGTCGAACTCGCGGCGGAAGATGTCGAGCACGGCCGGCGGCGGCGTGTAAGGCCTCAGGGCCTGGAAGCGGTGCATGGCGAGATAGGCCGCGTCGTCGCGGATCCACTCGACGGGCAGCTCGACGACACCGCTCGGCTCGCCCTGGTCGAGCAGCTCGTAGGGCTCCTCGTCGGCCATCAGCGAGGAGTCGTAGAGCAGGCCCATCTCGCGCGCGATGCGCAGCGTGTGCGGGCTGAAATCCCACGACGGCGTGCGCATCCCGACCGGCCGTGCGCCGGTGATGGCCTCCAGCGTATCCGCCGATCGCAGCATGAGATCGCGCTCGGCCTCGTAGCTCAGGCTCGAGTTGAGCTCGTGGATCCAGCCGTGCAGGGCGACCTCGTGGCCCTCGGCGACGAGCCGGCGCTGC
>JAKSDN010001137.1 GCA_022360075.1 Kiloniellales bacterium
CCATTCCGGCAGATCCGGCTCGGAGCCCATATAGTTGTCGATGGTCTCGCGCACCACGTCGAGATGGCGGGTGGTGCCGGCGATTCCGTGCTTGGCGTTGGCCTTAACCCGCGCGTCCGCGTAGACGCTGGTGCGGGTCGGCCCCGTGCCGCCGCCGAGCGTGGTGATGAAGACCTGCGTGTCGGCGGAGGTCGCCCACTGAGCAAACAGCCAGGCCGCGTCTTCGCTCTTGGAGTACTTCGAGACCGCGAGCGACGAGCCGCCCTGATGGCCGACACCGGGGATCTCACCGAAACCGGTCTCGCTGACCGTGCGCAGCGCCTTGGGCGCCGGTGGGATCGCCGCCTCCATCAGCCCCGAGACCTGCGAGGACTCCGGATTGTCCCAGGAGGGGAAGAACTCGCCCCAGCTCAGGACCTGACCGGCGATGCCCTGGCCGACCGACTGGCCCTGGCCGTCCCAGGTCCAGCTCGTGACACCAGGCGGCATGTTCTTCCAAAGCTTGACCCAATAGTCCATGGCGGCCAGGCCCTGCTCGTCGTTGCCGCTGAAGGTGCGGTCGGGGCGGAAGATCGAGCCGCCGTGGCCCCAGAGCCAGGCCGTCCAATCGCACTCGAGGCTGTAGTGGCCCGACTTCATTTGGCCGGTGGTGCCGTATATGTCGGGGGCCTTGGCCTGCTGGATCGCCTCGGCATTGGCCAGGAACGCATCGAGCGTGGTCGGCACCTCGAGGCCGAGCTCGTCGTAGACGTCCTTGCGGTACATCATGATGAAGATCGGAATGTCGTAGGGCACGCCGACCATGATGCCGTCGTACATCGAGATACCGTCGACGAGCGGACCCAGGAAGTCGTCGAAGTCGTAGTTGGGCATGGCGAGGTCGGGCTTGGCCGCGTACTTCTCGCGCGGGTCTATGACGTCGCCGGAGAAGCTCGCCATCCAGCTCTGGTCGAGATAATAGAGGTCGTAGGTGCCGAGCCCGGAGGCCACGTCGAGGGTCAGCTTCTGCAACACCTGCTCGAGCGGCAGGACCTCGATCTCGACGTTGATGCCCGTCGCTTCCTCGAAGAAGGGCTTCAGGTGCTCGTTGATCGCGTTCGAGGGTGGCGTCGATTCCGTGGCGAGGCGAATGGTCTGGCCGGCGAAGGGCTTCGCGACATCCTTCAGCCAAGCCATCATGTCGGCGTCCGGCACGATCTCCGCGGCGGCGGCCGTATTGAACAGACCGCGACGGGCGCCGAAGGGCAGGCTCGTCGAGAGGCCCAGCACGCCGG
Source organism: Kiloniellales bacterium (assembly GCA_022360075.1). The sequence goes on from JAKSDN010001137.1 coordinate 1,275, forward strand.
CACCGAGGCCGAGCTTGCTGGCCGCCCGCAGGAAGTCGCGCCGCGGCATCCGACCGCGCGCATAGCGGTCCGCCACCGAGGCCAAGAACTGCTTTCTATCCCTATGGTTCATGAGGTTCCTCCCTTGTTGATCGTCCTTGCGAGGCCGCAAACGACCCCGCCGTCTGGCGCCGGAACGTTCATTGCTTCAGCGATCCGAGCGTCAGGCCGCGCACGAGGTTCTTCTGCACGAGCAGAATGAAGATGAAGGCGGGCAGAATGGCGGCCGTGCCCAGCGCCGCCATGTTGCCCCAAGCCGTCCCGGTCGAAGTGACGAAGGTCGAGGAGACGACCGGGACCGTCTTCAAGCCGGTCTGCGTCAAGGTCAGGACGAAGAGGAACTCCGTCCAGGAGAAGACGAAGCACAGAACGGCGGTCGCCGCGATTCCGCCCATCGCCATGGGCAGGATTAGCTTGCGGAAGATGCGGATGCGCGAGGCGCCGTCGATCAGCGCGGCCTCGTCGATCTCCGTCGGGATGTCGTCGAAGAAGGACTTCAGCAAGAGCACGGCGAGCGGCATGTTCATCAAGGCGTGCACGATGACGATGCCCGTGTAGCTGTCGAGCAGGCCGAAGTCCTTGTAGATGAAGAACAGCGGGATCGCGACGGCGACCGGCGGCATCATGCGCGTGGAGAGGATCCAGAACACGAAGTGGTGCTGGCCTCGGAAGCGCATGCGCGAAAGGGCGTAGGCCGCGAGCGTGGCGATCACGATGGCCAGGGCGGTCGAGAAGACCGCGACGATGATCGAGTCGACCAGGCGCGGCGTCATGTAGAAATCGCCGCCGCCCGGCAGCACCGCGAGGCCCTTCTCGAAGCCGAGCGAGATGCCGAAGACTTCCTCGTAGGACTTGGCACTCGGCGTGAAGGAAAAGACCTTGGGCGGGCGCGAGAAGATCTCCTTGTCCTGCTTGATGGAGACCGTCACCCAGTAATAGATCGGGAAGGCGAACAGCATCACGATCGCCCAGGCGAAGAAGGCCCGCAGGATGCGCTGGTTGCGGCTCAGCAGCATGGCCTACCACCTCACCTTTGCGGCGGCGACGAAGAGGTTGGCCACGATCAGGATCACGATCAGCGAGAACAGGCTCAAGGTGGCGCCGTAGCCCCACTTGATGAAGCTGAAGGTCTGCTGCCAGGCGTAGAGGCTGAGCGTGTAGGTCGAGGTCCCCGGCCCGCCCGAGGTCATGACGTAGACGTAGTCGAACATGCGGAAGAGATCGATGCCGCGGATCAGCACGGCGATCGCGATCACCTTGCTCATCATCGGCAGGGTCAGGCGGCGGAAGATCTGCCAGGCGCTGGCCCCGTCGATCATGGCGGACTCGAAGGGATCGCGCGGCAGGGAGCGCAAGCCCGCGACGAAGATCAGCACCATGAAGGGCGTCCATTGCCAGACGTCGGCGAGGATCACGCCCCAGAGCGCGAGCGACGGTGTCGCCAGGATCGGCGTCGCGTTGGTCAGCAGCCCCAATGATTCGAGGAGCCAGGTGATGAGCCCGAACTGGGCATCCTGCATCAGCAGGAACATCATGCCGGTGATGGCCGGCGGGATGACCAGGGTCAGCGTCAGCAGGCCGCGCAGGAACCCGAAGCCCGGATCGTCGGAATCGATCAACAGGGCGATCGCCATGCCGAGCACGAGCTGTATCAACAGGCAAACGCCGGTGTAGAACAGCGTCACGCTGAAGGCGCTCCACATGCGCGCGTCGGCGAAGAGCTGCGCCCAGTTCTCTCCGCCCACCCAGACCAGACCGCGCTTGCGCGGCGCGAACTCGTGGAAGCTGAGAAAGATGTTGTAGAAGAGGGGATAGATCGCAAAGACGATCAAGATCGCCAGCAGGGGCAGCAGCCACGGCAGGGGATGGTCGGCCGACAGCCAGCGCGGCCAGGCGAGACCGTCCAGCAGACGCGGCCGCGCCGCGCTGGCCGTGCTGCTCACCGCCGCCGACCCGCTGGGAGCCGGCCCGCCGCCGAACCCGTCTTGGCGCGCCTCGTGATCGCCGACGCTAGAATGACGCGTCCTCCCCGATCGATCCGGTTGGAACTTTTGTAATTGTCACATAACAGATGATCTAACCGTGAGGGTGCGCCCTACGCGTTTGCCTGTCAAGCGTGGTGAGTTCCTTACGGTAGGGGCGAGATTGGACGGAGGTCTAACCCATTCTCGTTTTCATCAGGGCCTTCAGGCGTTGCTACGGCCTCCAGAGCTGTTAGACGTCCTTTCTCCGCGGAGCGCCGAAAAGGCCAAACCCTAGGCCTGCCTAAACATCACGCAGTCGGCGGGATGGTCGATCAGGCGGGTCAGCTCGTCGTCGAGCTGCAATAGCGTGACCGAGAGCCCGCCCATCTCCAGCGAAGTGCAGTAGCTGCCGATCAGCCTGCTGTGCATGCGCGTGCCGCGCTCGGTCAGGCGCTGGTGCACACGGCGGAAGGCGACGTACTGCTCCATCAGCGTCGTGGAGCCGAGGCCATTGACCAGGACCGCGACCGAATCCTCGGCCCCGAGCGGCATCTCGGCGAAGATCATGTCGAGCATGTTGTCGATCACCGCATCGGCGGATTCGAGGCGGCCGCGCCTGACGCCGGGCTCGCCGTGGATGCCGAGGCCGATCTCCATCTCGTCCGGGCCGAGGGAGAAGGTCGGCTCGCCGGTCTGCGGCAGTGAGCAGGACTCCAGCGCCACGCCCATCGTCAGGCAGGCGTCGTTGGCCTTGTGGGCCGTGCGCACGACCGCCGCCTGGTCGTAGAGCAGGTCCGCTGCCGCGCCCGCGCACTTGAAGACGAAGACGTCGCCGGCCACGCCGCGCCGCTTCTCGCGCTCCGCGCGCGGCGCCGAGGCGACGTCGTCGGTCACCAGGACGGTCTCGACCGCGATGTCGTCCATGGCGCACATCTCGGCGGCCATGTCGAAATTCATCACGTCGCCCGCGTAGTTGCCGTAGAGATAGACCACCCCGGCGCCGCCATCGATCGCCTTGGAGGCCTCGTAGGCCGGATCGGGCGGCGGCGAGGCGAAGACGTTGCCGACCGCCACCGCGTCGGCCAGGCCCTTGCCGACGTAGCCGATGAAGGTCGGCTCGTGGCCGGAGCCGCCGCCGATCAGGATCCCGACCTTGCCCTGGACCGGCGCGTCCGCACGGACGACGGCGCGCGGGTGACTGTCGAGCTGGCGCAGGTATTGCGGATGCGCGGCGACGATGCCCTCGACCATCTCGTCCACCGCATCGTTCGGATCGTTGAGCAGTTTCTTCATGGGTCTCCCTCCCCTCGTTGGCCGGCTGTCGAACGCGCACGCTCCGAGCCGGCTTGCCGCGCGCCAAGCTATCAATGATGATCGAACTCGGCAAAGCGGGAACGGGACGGGGAGGATCGATGGCCATCACGCCGCGGGAGTTCATCGCCATTCTGGGTCGCATCGCCGCGGCGATGGAGGCGCAGAAGGACTATTTCTCCGAGCTCGATCGCGCGATCGGCGACGGCGATCACGGCGTGAGCCTGTCGGTCGGCTGGGCGGCGGTGACCGAGGCTCTGGCGGCACTGCCCGACGAGCCCGACTTCGCGCAGATCTGCATGGCCGCCTCCAAGGCCTTTCTCGGCTCGGTCGGCGGCTCCTGCGGCCCGCTCTACGCGACGGCCCTGATGCGCGGCGGCATGGCGCTCAAGGGCAAGGAGACGCTCGACCGGGACGCGGTCGTCGCCTTCCTGATCGCCGCCGGCGGCGGCATCCGCGACCGCGGCAAGGCCGAGCCCGGCGACAAGACCATGCTCGACACCTGGCACCCGGCGGTCGCGGCGCTCGAAGCGGCCAACGGCAACGGCGCGGATCTGTCGGCCAGCCTCGCCGCTTGCGTCAGCGCCGCGGAGGCCGGCATGAATGGCACGAAGGACCTGCTCGCCAAGAAGGGCCGCTCCAGCCGACTCGGCGAGCGCTCGCGCGGCCACGTCGATCCGGGGGCCGCCTCGTCCTACTGCTTCATCAAGACCTTTGCCGATGGCGTTCTGGCGCCGGAGAGGGGCTAGGCCGCGAAGACTTCATCACGGTCAAACGTCCTCGCGAGCGCCCTCTATTCAGGTTGCGTCCGGCCCTCCCACTCGGCCCAAAGCTTTGCCGATTCCGGCGCGACCTCGGCATGACGGGGCAGTCCCTTTGCGATGTCGCACCACTTCACCTGGTTCGAGGTGAACATATGGAACTGCGGTTCTATGGCGTTCGGGTCATCCAGGCAGCCCAAGGCAAAATACGCCAACTTGGGCTTGTCCCTCGCCTGAAATCCCATGGCCGATCCGCAAGCGCCGCAGAACAGCCGCGCATAGCCGGGCGATGATTCGTAAGCTCTCGGTTCGCCCTGGGTGAAAGCGAAGGCCTCGATCGGGACCGTAGCGCCGACGTGAAAGGGGCCGCCGGTGATCCTCTGACACATGGTGCAATGGCAGTACCGCGCATAGAACGGCGCCGCCGTGACCCGGAAGCGCACCGCGCCGCAAAGACAGCCGCCGCTCAGCTCCATGGCAAACTCCCCCGCATGGTCCAGCTGACGCAAGAATAGCGGCATTTGCGATCGGGAGGTATGGCCGGCAATGGCTGGAACGGCCCAATCGGAGAGGCCGCCGGCCGCGGCCAGGATGCCCCTGCCGGTGGACGTTCGAGCCCGATGGTCCGCGTTCGACCAGGATCTCGTCTGCCCGACCGCCGGCGGTCGACTCTTTAGTCGGGTCGCCTTGGCGTGAGCAGGTGGCCCGTTGCTGACTTCATTGCTTCTATGTTACTGACCGATCCAATTGTTATGGACCATAGATGCGTCCTGTCACCGACCCTTGTTTCGATGCCAAAGCGTTTGTCGCCGCAGGCTATGATCGCTGTGCGAAGGACTATGCGTCGGCAAGAGGGACAGAAGCGCCCAGCTATCTGTCTCGTCTGACCAGAAGAATCCCAAGTGGTGCAAAGGTTCTTGATGTTGGTTGTGGCTGTGGACACCCAATCGCCACTTCTCTTTCGCGTTGTTTTCAGGTGACCGGAGTTGACATATCGCTGGAGCAGATAAAGCTGGCGAAGGCGGCGGTCCCGAACGGCAAATTCATCCATGGCGATGCGACCAAGCTGGCACTCGAAAGTGGCAGCTTCAACGCAGCCGTGATGCTCTATGCTCTGTTCCATATTCCCCGTGAGGAACAGCCCTCCTTCCTCAAGAAGCTTCGTTCGTGGCTCGTTGAAGGCGGGTTCCTGCTGGCGTCGCTCGCACAACACCCGGAACCCGGGTATACGGAAGACGACTTTTTCGGAACCTCCATGTATTGGAGTAATTTCTCCAAGAACGAGTCCGTTGACGCCTTGCGACGAGCTGGATTTTCGTTGGTCTGGGAGGGTTCTACAGGTCATGGCTACAGCGATCGGAACCTCGAGCCCGAACAGCATCCACTTGTTCTTGTCGAAGCTAGCTGAGGATCCGTGGCATCAGCTTTTATGCCCTGGCTAGCAACGTCCAGCCCTGGCGATTGCCAGGTGCGGCGGCTATGCCTTCGGCTCCAAATGACCCAAGGCTGATGGTCCGCTTTCGCGTGGTTTTATCTGCCCGACCTCCGGCAGCCGACTCGTCAGCCGGGCCGCTTCGCGGTCGGCAGGCGACCCTGAGGCGGCATAGGATCTCCCGGTTCGCCTGATGTGATAGAACGATTTGTCGGGTCCGTGCCAAAGCATGACAACAGCGCGACTCGGCACGGAAATGGGGGGCGTCATGCGAGCCGACACATGGGGCGCCGGATTTGCAGCACTTCTAATCGCGGGGCTGCACTTCGAGAGCATAAGTCCTGTACAGGCGCAGAGCATCGAGACAGAAGACCGCCTAGCCGCGGTAGAGCGAGGCCTTTGCGACGCGGATGAAACCTACGCTCTCGCGATTCACGGCGGTGCGGTTTTCGCGCGGGAGAACCACGATCTCAAGACAGCCTTCATTCGGCGCACCCTGACCGAAGCGAGTTCCGTTCTGGCCCTGGGCGCGCGGGCAATCGACGTCGTTGAAGCGGTCGTCGCGCGCATGGAGGACTCCGGCGCCTTCAATGCGGGCAAGGGAGGTATCGCGAATCAGGCCGGTGTCGTCGAACTGGACGCCTCGATCATGGACGGACGGGATCTGCAGGCCGGCGCGGTGGCGTCGGTCAAGGCCCTGCGCAATCCGATCGCGGCAGCCAGGCTGGTGATGGATCGCTCTCGTCACGTGATGCTGGTCGGGCCGGATGCCGACAGGTTCGTCCTGGAGAACGGAGGCGCGGGCGTGGATGCCTCCTACTTCCTCTACGGCGGACGAAACTTCGACGACGTGGTCTTGCCGGATGACATTCGGATTAAGCCGCCGGGCGAGACCATTGCGCCGGACAAGGCGGCCTTTTCCGGCGCCTGGGCGGGGGTCTGGACCGGGGTCGCCATGAACCACGTGCTCGTGGTCGAGAAGATCGAACTCGACCGGGCGCAGGTCATCTACGCCTTCGGCTCAAATCCCTTTACAGCGGATGGCAAGGGCCTTTACCGGCGCCTCCCGGCTCTGTTCGTGGACGGGGGGCTGCAAGTGACGGAGCCAAAAGACCTTGGCGGCTTCACCACCACCTACC
>JAKSDN010000241.1 GCA_022360075.1 Kiloniellales bacterium
CGACGATCGGCAGGCGCCGCTCCAGCAGCTCCCGCGCCTCGTCCGCCGGCGTGCTCTGGCCGAAGTCGACCAGGACCATCGGCTTGTCGCCGCGCAGGGCGTCGCGAAAGGCGGAGGTCAGCGGCAGGTCGAACAGCAGAATGTCGGCTTGTGCCTGCGCCTCGGTGAAGCTGCCGCCGATGTGGGGCACGGCGAGCTGCTCGGCGAAGCCGTCGGGAAAGCCGGTGCCTTGCTCCGGGTGCGGCCGTAGCAGCGGCGCGTAGCCCCAGCGCCGGAGCTGGCCGATCAGGCGCGCCTGCCAGTCGGCGGCGACGATGTCGGCCGGCGCCGGCTTGAAGCGCATGTGCAGATCGGCGCGGTAGAGCGTGGAGACCAGCAAGACCTTGGGCTGCTCCGGCCATGCGCGCCTGCCGCCGTGCCGGGCAATCTCCGTCCGCGCGTCCGGCAGGCCGACGATCTCGGCGCCGGGGTGCCGCGCGAGCGGACCGCGGTCGCGCTGGGCCAGGCTGCGGCGGGCGTTGCCTTCGGTGTAGCACACGAAGCGGTCGAGCGTGTCGAACTCGAACAGGCTGTCGCCGCAGGCCGCCGCCCAGCTCTCGCCCGTGCCGTGCTCGTGGCCGGTGACCTCGCCGCCGGCCCTCTGCACGGCCATGGCCAGGACCCGTGCCCAGGGGTTGACGCCGGAGACCAACCACAGGCGACGGGGCAGCCGGCGCGGCTTGCCGGCCAGGCGTTCCAGATGCCGGCGGGCGAGCGCGGTCAGCTCTCCGACATAGCCGCGCAGATGGGCACTGGCGAGGGCCGGCAGTGCGAGTCCGAACGCGGCCGTCGCCCGTTCTACCGCCATCAGCGTGTCGTCCAGCAGGCCGGGGTCGAGCGGCCGCAGCTCTGCCGCAGTCCCGCTCGGCGGTGGGAACCAATCCTGCGGATGACAATAGACGGCGCGCTCGCCCGACGCCGCGATATGGGCGGGAATGCTCGCCTGGAGCGACGCCGCGACGACGCCGCGGCTCGCATCGATTTCCCAGGCGGCGCGGCGCGGCACCGGGCTCGCGGCGACGCGATTGCGCAGCAGCCGCGCCGCGCGGCGCCAGAGCGGCTGGCGCGGGAAGGGCGCCCGGAGGCGCCGGCGCGGATCGAGATGGTAGTCGCGCGGGGCCTCGCCGCGCAGCAGCGGGCCGAGGCTGCCGCTCCGGTCCGGGACTTCCAGGCGGCAGGCCGCGCGCTCGATCGCGGCCGCGGCTTCGAACAGAGTCATCGCGCGATAGAGCAGGCCCGGCAGGGCGATGCGCAGCAGGTCGGCCTCCGCGGCGTCGCGCGCCTGGGCACCCCGCACGAGGCCGCAGAGATCGCCCAGCAGGCGGTCGCGGAAGGCCGTGAGCTCGGCGAGTCCGACCGGCCAAAAGAAGCCCTCGACGCCGTCCTCGCTCAGGCGCAGGCGCGCCGGGTCGAGGCAGAGCGTCCGGTCGGACGAGGTTGGCAGTTCGCTGTCGCGCGGCAAGGCTTGGCCCCAGACTCGTCAGATTTCTCAGACCTGTCCGCTCAGCTTCTCGACGATCGCTGTGGCGCTCAGCATCTCGACGGCCGCCGCGTGGTCCAGCTCCAGGCCGAACTCCTCCTCGAGCGCCTCGATCAGCGCCAGGTGGCCGAGCGAGTCCCACTTCTGGATGTTGTCGGCGTCGGGCTCGGCCGGTAGCGCGTCGGCCTCGAGCTCGAAGGTGCGCGCGATCACCGCCCGCACCCTCGCGTTGAGTTCGTTCTCCGCCATCAGGCCGTCCCCGCCGACAGGGCGTCGCTCGCCAGGCGCCGCAGCGCTTGCCGGTCGATCTTGCCGTTCGGGCTGCGCGGCATGTCCTCCAGCACCGGCACGATGCGCGAGGGCACCATGTAGCTCGGTAGCTGTGCCGCGAGATGGCCGGCCAGCGCATCGGTTTCCTCTGCATCGCCGCCGCCGCGAACGAAGGCGACCAGGCGGTTGTCGTAGCCGGCGCCCGACAGGCTGACCGCGACGACGGCGACGTCGCGCACGCCCTCGACCTGCATCAGCGCGTTCTCGATCTCGCCGAGCTCGACCCGGTGACCGCGCACCTTGAGCTGGCTGTCGGCGCGTCCGACGTAGTAGTGCAAGCCGTCCTCGCCTTCGCGCAGTAGGTCGCCCGTGCGATAGAGCTTCTGCGGTAGATTGGGGTCGAGCGGGTTGCGCACGAAGGCGGCGTCGGTCTGGAAGGCGTTGGCCCAATAGCCGGGCGAGAGCTGCGATCCGTAGACGACGCTCTCGCCGACCTCGCCGCGCGCCACGGGGCGGTCGCCGTCGAGCAGCAGAATGCGGGTGCCCGGCAAGGGCCGGCCGAGCGGCACCGGGCTCTCGCCGTCGAAATCGCGCGGCACTTGGTAGCAGTGCGAGATGATCGCGGTCTCGGTCGTGCCGTACATGTTGTAGATCCGGCTTTCGGGATGGGCGTCGTACCACTGGCGCAGCAGGGGTGGCGGCAGGGCCTCGCCGGTCAGCAGCAGATGCTCCACGCAGTCGAGCGCCGGATCGTCGAGCTGGCCGGCGTCGCGCAGGCTGGCGATGACGCTCGGCACCGTGAAGAGCACGTTGACCGCCTGCTCCTTGATGAAAAGGCCGGGGTTGATGCGGTACTTGCGCCGGTTGAAGGGCACCAGCGTGCCTCGGGTCGCCCAGCAGTGAAACAGGTCGAAGACCGAGGGATCGAAGGTGAGATCCGAGAAGTGGGCGAAGCGTAAGCCCGGCTCGATGTCGAAGAGCGTCGGGCAGAGCGAGAGGAACTGCGCGCTGTTGCGATGCTGGACCATGACGCCCTTCGGCGTGCCGGTCGAGCCCGAGGTGAAGATGATGTAGGCCAGGTCGTCGGAGTTGAAATCCTCGCGCGAGGGCCGGGCGTCGCTCTGCCGCGCGATCTCCGCCTCGCCGAGGACGTCGGACCCGGCATCGCCCGCCTCGCCCATGACCACCGTGGCGAAGTCACCGGCACTTTCCATCTCGAGCGCGCGGACAGTCGCAAGGCTCTGCGCGTCGACGATAATCGCCTTCGGACGCAGGATCTCGATCAGGAAGCGCAGCCGCTCCGGCGGAAAGGCGCTGCTCAGGGGGACCCAGCAGGCACCGCTCTTCAGGCTCGCGAGCACGGCGGTATAGAGGTTGGCGTCCTTGGCAGTGAAGACGCACACGCGCTCGTTGGGCCCGGCGCCTTGCGCGCGCAGGAGATGGGCGAGCCGGTTGGCCCTTTGATCCAGGGCGCCGTAGCTGAGCTGCGCCCCGTGATCGTCGATCGCGATCGCCGAGGGCGCGACATCGGCGCTGCGCTCGAAGAAGTCCTGTTGAAAGGTGAGAGTCACGGTTTTGGATGCTTGTTTTGGTGATTCGACGGCCGGTTTATGTCCGGGAGGCACGGAGGGCTGTAAGTCAATAAGCTGTCTCTCCACGCCATCAACAGACTGTCACCCTCGGGCTTGACCCCCATGGGCCCTGGGCGGTCCATCGAAGTCCGAGACTCGGACCCCGATGGATCGCCGGGAGCGCGAAGCGCTCGGGCTTCGCCCGCCCGGCAATGACATTTCTTTGCGGTATGTTGCGGCGTCTGAGTCCCAGTGCCGCGCTGCGTTAGGTCAAACCAATTCCTTGGCCGTCTTTGCGAGCCGGCCCTAGCCGGCGTGGCAGTCCAGAGCCACCGCGCGGCTGACGGTCAGACGGATTGCTTCGCTTCGCTCGCAATGACGAATCTCATGGCTGTGAGGCACTTTTAAAACGGATTGATGTGAGACCTCAACGCTCGCCAATACTCACACCGCACCCACTCAGGCGAGCGGGAGCTGATCGGGCCGGTAAGGCGGTGTCTCGGCCAGGAAGAAGTGCACGTCCTCCTTCAGCGCCTCGACGCCGAGCCGAAGGCAGACGTCCATGCGCACGGCCTTGACCGGGCCGCCGCCGAGCGTCGTCTCGCGCAGCGCACCGCGCGCGCGCAGTCGCTGCTCGAAACGCTGCATGGAGTGCTCGCCCGGGCAGTGGTGATAGCGCAGCGGTGTTACGACAGTCAGATCGAGCGGCCGGCCGTCGTCCAGCACCGGGGTCTCGAACAGCTTGTTGTAAAGATAGGGCACGCCGTAGACGAACTCGATGTAGCGAGCGAAGGAGAGATAGGTCAGGTCGCAGCCGAGGAAGAGGTTCTCGGCGTTCAGGCGGTAGAGCCGGTCCCAGGCCGAATCCGGGCCCATGGCGCTCGCCGTGCCGCCGCCGCAGATCTTGCCGGCTCGGGCGCCGACCGCCGCGACGCTGAAGATCGGGTTGGGCGAGCGCTCGGCCTCGGGCAGGGCCGCCACCGCGGCGCTCAGCACGCCGAGGTCCTTGGTCACGGGCGAGCGGCGGATGTCGAAAGGCTCGCGCTTGCGGCCGTAGTCCCAGTTCGAGGCCGGCACGGCCAGGGTACCCCCAGGGCCGAGATAGGCGCGCAGCGCCCCGACGATCCGCTCGGGTGTCTCGCGCAGCCCCGCGCCTTCGAGGCGGCCGAGGTGAAACAGGGAGGAATGCAGCATCACCGTCGCGCCGGGCGCGATGCCGACATACTCCAAGGCGGCATGGAGCTGCTCGATCGTGTAGCGCGGGCTGGCCACGGGAGGCCTCGGGACGTCAGCAGTCAGTGGGTGCGTGGCTGGGCCTTAGGAGGCGTGGGCGGCGGCCAGCTCGGCGTCGGTCTCGTCGGTGCCGTCGAGGTACCAGGTGAGCATGGTGCCGTCGTTCAGCACCACGGCCGACTCGGGCTTCTGCCAGCTCGGGTTCCACTTCTTGCGGTCGTGGATGTTGAAGCCGGAGCGCAGCAGCAGGCTCTGCTCGGCCGGCCGGCGCTCGACGATCGAGTCGTGATAGAGCACGATCTTACCGATGTCGCTCAGCACCGCGTAGTGTGGCTTGGCGCGGCCGGAAAACTCGCCGCAGCTACTGAGCGCCGTGGCCAGCTCCAGGCCGCGATCGACCGAAGTGCGATGGTGGCTCATGCCGCGCATCGGGATCGCATGGAAGAGGTAGTGGGCCTCGATGTCGTTGTCGCGCAGCAGGCCGTAGTGCTCGACCAGCGTCTCCAGGTCGTCGTTCACGCCTTTCAGCAGCGGGTGCTGGTTGTAGAAACGCACGCCGATCGCCTGCAGGCGCCGGATCGACTCGACCGACTCGGACCAGAACTCGACCGGATGGTTGACATTGACGCCGATCTCGAAGCGAAAGCCCTTGAAGCTCGCGAACATCTCCAGCATGGCGTCGTTGATCCGGTCCGGATCCTGGAACGGCACGCGGCTGCCGATCCGCACGATGCGCACGTTGGGCGCGTGGCTCTCCAGGGCCTCGAAGGTGAAGCGCAGCAGCGGCAGCGACATCAGGGGATCGCCGCCGGTGATCAGCACCTCGTCGAGGTCGCCGCGCTGGGCTTCCGAGCCGATGTAGCGCGCGGCATGGACGATGTCGTCGCGGGTCATGGTCTGGACCGGGTACTGGCCGCGCAAGCACCAGCGGCAGTGGGCGGCGCAGACCGTGCTCGGCTCGATGAGGATGGTGCGACGGTAGAGGCGCTCGACGCCGACCAGCTTGCGGCCCAGGTACTCGAGCGAGACCTCGCTCTCGTAATGCCGGCGCCGCTCGATCGGGCGCACCAGGTTTTCCAGCGGGTCCTTGACGTACTGACGGGTGAGCGCCAGGACCTGCGCGCTCTCCGCGCCCCAGGTCGCCTCGGCCTCGGCGATCTTCGCCTTCAGAAAGGGCGAGATCAGCTCCTTGAAGTTGCCGTCTTTCGCGCCTGCCATCGATCCCCTCTCCTGAGCTCAAGCCTAGCGGCTTGCTCGCGATTTTACCAATGTCGGCCCTAGAACGCCTCGGTCAACGCCGCCGGCAGCACGTCGTAGCCTTGCCGGGTGTTGGTGCCTTGCGTCTCGTCGCGCGGCGGCTGCGCGCAGAAGCCGAGGAGCGCGCGCTGCCGCTCCCCGAGACGGGCGTAGACCGCTGCCGGCAGTCCGGCCGTGATGTCGAAGCGCGGCTTGACCCACCATCGTTGCAGAGTGGCGACCAGGGCCCAGGCCTTCCGGTCGGTTCTGTTGGCCAGCGCGCCGTGCCACAGCCGGCTGTCCCAGAGCATCACGTCGCCGGCCTTGGCCGGCAGAGTGACGGGGTTCGGATAGTCGCGGTCGCTGTACGCGCCCGAGAGGTGCGAGCCCGGTACGACGGTCGTGCAGCCATTGGCCTCGTCGCGGTCGTCGAGCGCGACGGCGAGCTGCATCATCCAGGTGTTCGGCCCCGGCGCCGGCATCCAGGCGTCGATGTGCATGCGCAGCGGCCGCCCGCTCGCCCGCGCGATGTATTCGCCGAGGATATAGTTCGGCGCATCGGCCGGGATCGCCGGGTAGTAGGGATCGTTCAGCTTGGCCATCAGGATGCGCTCGATCGCGGGCGCGCTCAGCGGATCGAGGAAGCGGGCATCCTTGTTCTGAAGGTTGAAGACCTGCTTGTCGTCCGGCCGCAGCTCCGAGTAGCCCGGATAGTTGGCGTCGCCCAGCGCGTCGAGCTGCTGCGTGAGCAGCTTCCGCAGTTCGGCCACCCGATGCGGCGCGACGAAGTCCTCGATCTTGGTGTAGCCCTGCGTATCCAGCGCCGCGACATGGCTCTCGATCTCGGCACCGTCGAGCGGCCGATAGTCGGCGGCCGCCGCTTCGCAGCCAGCGCTCGCTGCGCCTGCTCGTGGCATCATGCTCTCCCTTCGATAACGCCCGCGGGATCGGGCTCGTTCATCAGCAGGTCGATCACGCCCATGTAAGGCTCGAAGCCGTCGTAGGCCTGGGCATGGACCGGGTGCGCGTAGTCCTGGTAACGCAGTTCGATGCCGGCCGCCTCGAACGCCGCCTCGTCGAGATAGTTGCGCCCGAGGGTTCCCGAGAGGTACTGCGTCGCGCCGAGGTGCCGGCAGAGGTTCAGGATCAGATCGCTCTTGCCGCCCTCGACGCCGGACAGCGCGGAGGCGCGAAGGACCTCGGTCTCGATGCCGAGCAGGCGATTGAAGGCCGTCAGCATGTCGAAGCAGAGATCCGCCAGCCGGTCCCAGTCGCGTCCGAGGAAGCCTTCCATCAGCGGCATGACCTCGGCGAAGCGGGGCGCCTTGCGGTAGTGCATCTCGATCGCCCGCAAGTGCTTGCGGCGCCAATCCACGCGGTTGTTGATCCGCAGATCCTTGAGCGGTGTCTCGTAAAGAACGCCCTTGGTCTCGACCGGCACCGTCAGCCAGGTCCAGCCGTCGGCGGTGCGGATCTTGTTACGGTTCTGGAAGCTCTGCTTTTGGAACTGCACCGTGTCGAGATAGACGAAGCGGTCGGCGCGCCGGATCTTGTCGAAGTAGCCGAGCCAGGGCAGGTAGGCCGGTTGGTGAATGCTCACCACGCGGCCGGCAGAGGCCTCGCCCAGGGCGCTAGTGCGGGTAGCCGTAATCGCCAAGTCGTCTCTCGATGAGCGCGCCGGCGCGCCGATTGCAGTCGGCGTAGGCCTGACGGATGTGGGGCTCGGTCCGCGACCAGTCGAGTGTGCCGAGCCGCCGCCCGACCACTTGAGGCAGGCGTTGCTCGCCGCCGTTCGCCACGGTCATGCCGGCGTTCAACAGAGATCGCTTCCAAGCCGCCGGCCGCAGCTCTGCCCGCGTGGCGCCGTTGACCGCGCGGCCGAGCCTGAGCGCGCTGTCGGACACGCGCGCGTTGACGCCGCGCGGCAGGGGCGGGGCCGCTGCGGACTCGAGCTTCAGGAAGCGGAGGACCTCGGCGGCGAAGTCGTCGGACGCGCGCTTGAGGTCTTCGTAGAGGAGGACCAGAACCCGCTCGCGGCCGAACAGCGCCTGGAAGCGCTCGACCATGCGGTCGTAGCGGCAGCGGCCCACCCCGATCATCCGCTCGACGAAGGCGTCGTGGCGCAGGCTGCCGCCGCCCTTGACGTGCAGGTGATAGAGCGAGCGGAAGATGTCGGTCTGGGAGCGCAGGACCAGGATGATGCGCATCTCCGGGTTCAGGCGGTGCAGCTTCTCGGCTACGGTCAGGTCGTCGGTGGCTTCGGTGCCGGTGAAACGCTCGCTCGAGATCAAGAGCGGTTTCCGCGCCGGGTTGCGGGCCTGCTCGGCGGCGAAGAAGTCGCGCGCGGCCGGCTCGTCGAAGCTCTCCGGGTCGTCGAAGAAGCGCCAGCCCGAGCCCGAAGGCCGAAAGATGTGGGCGTCGAGGCCGGGGAACAGGTGGTTCTGCAGCAGGTTGGTGCCAGTGCGGTGGTAGCCGACGTGGGCAATGTCGGGGGCGGCAATGTCCGGGGCGGCGATGTCGGGTGCGGCCATGACTCTGCGATGCTCAGTCGCCGAATTCGATGTCGCCGAGCTCGATGCCTTCGTTGCGCTGCTTCGCGACCCGGAGCTTCTGCCCGCTGATCAGCTCCCAGTGGGTGACGAAGCTGCCCCGGTCGGCGCGCTTGAAGCTCACGCTCGCCTCGTCGAGCTTGGCGCCCGCGGGCAGATCGGCCCCCGCGACCACGCGCCGCCGCATGATCTTGCGGCTTTCCGCCTCGCCTTCCGAGGGCGCGATTTCGCCGCTGCCCAGCGCCTGCTCGGTGAAGCGGATGTCGCGGACCATCTGCGCCATCTCGTCGACGTCCATCGAGAACCAGTGGTCCGGGCCGGCCAGACCGTGGTCGAGGGTGAAATGCTTCTCGATGATCTTGGCGCCCAGGCCGACCGCCAAGGTCGAGGCAAGCGGGCCCTGGCTGTGGTCGGAGAAGCCCCAGACGATGTCGGGATAGAGGCCCGCTAGCCGCGGCACCTGACGTATGTTCAGGTACGCGGGATCGGTCGGGTAGAGCGAGACGCAGTGCAGCACCGCGAGCTGGTCGGTCAGCGGCCGCAGGGCCCGGATCACGCGGTCGACCTCGCCGAGATCGGCCATGCCCTTGGAGATGATCAGCGGCAGGCCGGTGGCGGCATAGCGCCTCAGGTTGACCAGATGGTCGAAGTCGTCGGAGCCGACCTTGATGCACTGCAGGCCCAGCGCGAGCATCATCTCCAGGTTCACCGGGTCCTGCACCGTCGTGAAGAAGAAGATCCCCTCCTCGGCGCAAAAGCGCATCAGCTCGGTCCACTCGTCGCGGCTGAACTCGAAGCGCTTGAACATCTCGAATTCGCTCTCGGTGACCTCGCGGCCCTGGCTGCGATAGGTGAAGGTCTTGGACTTGTCGGCGCAGAACTCCTCGGCCGAGAAGGTCTGGAACTTGATCGAGTCGCAGCCGATCTCGCGCGCGGCGCGCACCAGGTCCTTGGCGAGCTTGAGATCGCCGTTATGGTTCGCACCCGCCTCGGCGATGATGAAGGCCGGTTGCCCGGCGCCGACCAGGCGCCCGCCAATCTTGATCGTCTTGTCCATCGCTAGACCGATTGCCGGATTGCCGGCGCTTCGTTCAGCCGGGCGTACTTGTACTCGAGCAGGGCCCAGTCCTCGGGCCGGTCGACGTCGGCGCAGTAGTCGTCCGGCACCAGGTAGGGCAGCAGCCGCGTCATGTCCTTGTGGCAGTCGTAGCGCACCGCGTCGTCCAGATCGAAGAAGTAGAACAGGCCGGCATCGGTGACGGCCTCGGGCAAGTCCTGCGAGTTGATCCGCACCATCTCGGGAAACAGCGGCTTCACGTGGCCGTCCGGCTTGTAGACCAGAGCCCAGTGCGGCGGGCTGGAGAAGTGCTCGCAGGCCATCAGCAGCTCGGGGCGCTGGCTCTCGAACACGCGAAAGGCGTCGCGGTAGATCGCTTCCGGCACCAGCGCGGCGGTCGCGAGGACGAAGAGCACGTCGCGGTCGCCGCCATTGGCCTCGGCATAGCGCGGAATGTCGCGGCGCATGAGATCGGTGAAGCCCGGCGCATCGGCCGCCAGGGCCGGGTCCCTCGGCGCCAGGCAGACGGCGCCGTAGGCTTCGGCGACCGCGGCGATCTCCGGATCGTCGGTCGAGACATGGACCTGCGACAGGAACTCGAGCCGACGCAGAGTCTCGATCACGTGTCCGATCACCGGCTTGCCGCCGAGCTTGCGGATGTTCTTGCGCGGCACGCGCTTGGAGCCGCCGCGGGCCGGGATGTAGGCGAACAAGGCTTCGGCTCCCCGGCGCCGCTCTACCCGGCCTTGCGCAGCAGGAAGCCCTTGTCGACCGTCCCCGGCTCGTCGCGGCAGGCGACGCTCTCCTCGCGCTCGGAGCGCAGATCGGCATGGCGGTCGAGGAACAGTTTGGCGTAGTCGGCCTTCCACAGGAGCTGCGCCTGGCCGCGATAGGGGATCTCGGTGAGCTCCGGCGCGAAGTACTCGAAGCCCCAGATCCAGGCGCGCGTCACGCGGTGCATCTCGTCCATCACCTTGCCGAGGTCGCCGGGCGCGATGTGGATCAGCACGTTGTTGGTGAAGACCAAGTCGAAGAAGCCGTCCTTGAAGGGGATGTCGAAGGCCGAGCCCTCGACGATGTCCGCCTCGGGC
>JAKSDN010001360.1 GCA_022360075.1 Kiloniellales bacterium
GCACGGCTGTTCCACCGTCCTGCCCCGCGCCGTCAAGATCATGAATTCTGATCTTTCCTATCCAGACAATTCATTTTGGTGAGCTTTGCAGCACGCCTAGGCTGTCGTCAGCTCCTAGGGACCGCCACCCGAACCCGACGTCCGTCTAATCGTGCACGACCGCGGTCGGCGCCCTCGCAAGAGATAGGGACTCCGTACCATGCCGATCTTTCTCGTTCTTTCGGGCGCGACCATCATGGCCCTGACCTTCGGCCTGCGGCAGTCGTTCGGGCTCTATCTTCCGCCGATCAGCTTGGAGCTGGATGCCGGGCGGGAGACCTTCGCCCTCGGCATGGGTCTGATGAACCTCTTCTGGGGACTGGGCTCGCCCATCGCGGGTGCCGTCGCCGACCGCTACGGCGCGGGGCGGGTCACCGTCCTGGGCGGGCTGTGCTATGCCGGCGGCATCGCCATGATGAGCCTCGAGGGATCCGGCGAACAGCTGATCGCTGCCGGAGTGCTGATCGGCGCCGGGCTGAGCGGGGCGGGGCTGACCGTGGTCTTGGGCGCGGTCGGCCGGGGCGTGGCGCCGGAGCGGCGCAGCACGGCGCTTGCCATCGCCAGCGTCGGCGGCTCGATCGGCCAGTTCATTTCCCTGCCCTACGTCCATCTCTTGATCACCGGCTTCGGCTGGTCGGACAGTCTGATCGTCCTCGCCGCGACGGCCCTGCTGATCTTGCCGCTTGCCTACGGCCTCAGGGGTGGCGGCGGCGCCACGTCCAAGCCGGACCTGGCGCTCGGCGCGGCGCTGCGCGAGGCCCGCGCACACAGCGGCTTCTGGTTCCTGACCATCGGCTTTTTCGTTTGCGGCTTTCACCTCGCGTTCATCGGCGTGCATCTGCCCGCCTATCTCGCCGACTGGGGGCTCGGCGCGTCGCTCGGCGCGACCGCGCTGGCCGTCATCGGCTTCTGCAACATCCTCGGCACCCTGGGCTGCGGTTACCTGGGCGATCGCTATCCGAAGAAGACCGTGCTCGCCGTGCTCTACCTGCTCCGCTCCCTGGTCATCGCGGCCTTTCTCGCCGTGCCGATCAGCGAGCAGTCCGTGATCCTGTTCGCCGGCGCCATGGGTTTCCTCTGGCTCGGCACCGTGCCGCTGACCAGTGGCATCGTGTCGGTCGTCTTCGGTCCGACCTACATGTCGACGCTGTTCGGAATCGTCTTTCTCAGCCACCAGGTCGGCGGCTTCCTCGGTGCCTGGCTGGCCGGCTACCTTTTCGATGCGACGCAGTCCTACGACGTGATGTGGATCCTCAGCATCGCGCTGGGTCTGGCCACCGCCGTGCTGCACCTCCCCATCCAGGAGAAGCCCATTGAACGAGCCCGCGTCGCCGCCAGCGCGACGGCATAGCCTCGTGCCCCTGTGCTCCCATCGCGTCCTGGGGCGCCTGAGCCCCGAGGCGCGAAGCGTCGTCCAGTGGAGCGTCTGTGCCGCGGCCGCCGCCGCGATCCTCGGTCACGCCAGCGCCCTCTGGTCGGCCAGGAGCGCCGTCCTGACCCTGGACCTCGCCGCGGTCGCCGGATTCGGCTGCCTCTAGATCAGATCGCCGC
>JAKSDN010000600.1 GCA_022360075.1 Kiloniellales bacterium
GATTCACTGCAGCCTTGGGGAGCCAAAGCGGGAATAAGGCGCCCGCCGTTTTCGTTGTCATCGCATCGGGCCATGCGCGGCCAGTCCAGGTTCCAGACAGCCAGGTAAAGGCACGGAAGAGACATGTACGTAAAACGGACGATGCGGCACGCCGGCTTGATCTGCGCCGGACTCCTTTATGCTTCGAGCGCGTGGGCCGGCACCTTGAAAGCTCCCTGTATGGATCTCGGAATTGGCCAGCCCGCTCCGAAAGCCGTACGTACGGTGAAGGGATACGAAAGCACCACTCTGCAGGGCCTGAGCCGCAGCCTAGGCCGTGCCAAAAGCGATCGATCGAAGGGGGCGAAGGCGGAACCGGACCGGCTCACCCTGGCTCAGGCGCTCGAAGCCGCCCGCCGGGCCCGCGCGATCCGGCAGCGGCTCGAAGCCTGGAACGCTGGGCTCTAACGGGATCCGACGCTGCCGGACGAAAGCGCGGATCAGGTGATCTCGAAGCGCTCCAGGACGTCGGCCAGGTCATCGCCGAAGTGGTCGCCGCGGCGCACCAGGCCGGTGTTGATCGGCAGCGAGCGCAGGTCCGGGTGCTTGCGGTCGAGGCTGGTCAGCAGGGCGACCGGGATATCGCGCGTGGCCGGCATGACCGATAGCGCGCAGGCCAGATCGACGCCGCTGAGGGTCGGCATCACCATGGCCGTGATCACGAAGTCGGGGCGGGACTCGACGATCAGCTCGATCGCCTCGACCGGATGGAGAACCGTCGTGATGCGGTAGCCGCAAGCCTGCAGCTCGCGCTCTATCACGCGGGCGGCCGAGCGCTGCGGCATCACGACGGCGACCTCGGTGTTCGTGATCTGGATGTCGTTGACGTCGAAGGTCGGCTTGGAGGGCAGCTCGCGGACCACCTCCGGCACCTGCTCCGGCGCCACCGTGTCGCCCTCGAGCAAGGCCGAGATACGGTCGCCGAAGGTCTGAAGGTCCTCGATGTGCTTGTCCTCGACCTGCTTGACGCCGGCCAGGTAGTCCTCGAGGCGGTGGGTCAGCGTGGCGAGGCCCGGGATCGAGGCCGTTCGCGCCATGAGCTTCAGGTTGTGAGCATCGCGGACCAGCATCTCGCGCGCGGTCTCGCGGTCGAGCACGCCCGCGCGAACCTGCTGCAGGCGAACCTCGAGACCGGAGACGAGGTCGCTCGCCTCGTCGATGACCTCGTCATTGAGCTGGCGTTCGACTTCTTCTTCGGACAGGAGCGGATTGGCACTACTCACGGCACGGACCCTCAACAAAGGACACAGTTCGGCGAATCGGCCGCTACGCTAGGCAGAAAGGCCTAACGTTGCCTTAAAGCCCCCGCAGGGTCCGAGGGGGCAGCGCCAAGGCGGCGAAGAAAAACTGGGAAACAGCTCGTCGGGTCCCCGACAAGGGCCTCAGAACGCGAAGCTCTCCGACACCAGCGTAAAGAACACCCAAATCGCGAGACTGACCGCGCCGAGGACGACGAAAGAGCGCCACTCCAGGCGCTGAACCGCTCGAAACTTGGCCAATCGGCGTGTCATGGCATTGCCCTCGGGTCTTGTCTTCCTTGAGTTCTACGACCCCGATCCTCGGATCGTTCCTGGCAAGCGATCGAGTATCGCATCTCTCGCCAACCCGATCTGTGACCGAGACCACACTGGCGGAACGACGCGAACGCCCTTGCGGATGCGCGCCTCACCGTCGTTTGACCCGACGTGATGTCCGCTCGGGTGCCAAAGCGAGGACAATGGGTCAATGACCCACTGATCGAGAGCGGCATTCGATGCGATACACAACGACCTTCCCCCTCGCCTTCTTGGCGGCGAGCCTCCTGCTGGCCGGCTGCGCGGCGGACTCGCCGCGACGCTATCCGATCGGGCAGAAGAGCGAATCCTATTGCTACGTGGCGGTCGATTCGGCGCAATGCCGGCAAGCCCACGACTTGTCCGGTGGCTATCCGATCACCCGCGGCGGCCGGGATTGAGCCCTTGGGCCGAAACACGATGAAGCGACAGGCGCGGCATCACAGATCCTAAAAACCGACTCTTTAGGTAGGCTATAGGAGATTCCGATCAGGGCCGCCACGACCTCCGATGGGTCGTGGCGGCTTTGTCTCCTATGTCATATGGGAGGCCAAGGTGACCGGGGCAGGAGCGCGATCATGACCGACATCACGATCTCAGGCTCAATCCACAGCACGCTGGCGCCTGATCAGGCGAATGCGGAGAGCGCCCGTCGGCAGGCTCAACGCTGGTCGCCGCGGCAGTCTTTCCTCTTCACCGTCGGGGCCTCAGCGGCGCTGTGGGCGCTCATAACCCTCAGCGTCTGGGCGCTCATCTGACGCGCCGGCTAGCCAAGACGAGGCGCCGAGACCCCATCGAGCGGGTCCCTCGTCGGCGTCGCAACGGAGTTGCGACATATTGCGGCATCTTGTCGCCCGCTCGACAAGCGGAAGCGCAGATCGACCGCTTTTCATCATCCAGAGCTTGAACTGAGGGCGTTCGAAACCCATCTCCCAGCCGGGCAGCGGTAAACCAGTTGTCCGATAAGAACTGCTGCACACCCCAGGTAGGAGACGCCCGAGGCGTCTGTTTGGTGCCGATGCAAGGCACGCGCACCTGGGTCCAACTCCAAAAGCGCAAACGAATCCTCAGCGCGCTATACCGGACCACGGAAGCGCCACGTGTAGGGATCAGCTTCGTCGAAATTCCTAACGACGGAACGGTCCTTCCGAACGCAGGAGGATTCTGGCAAGCATGTCGCAGCCTCCGACCCAGGCCGCCGACAGCCCTCAGCGTCGCTCGAGCGATCTCGACGCGACCGCGGGCGCCGCGCCGGCTGATTCCACGGCCTCACCGTATCGCCCTTCCGGCAGAGTCATACCAACCTGCATCGTCGAGATCGCCGAGCCGGAGAGCGCCTCCTGGCCGGGCTGGCTGTTTTTCCTGTTCGTCGGGACGACGTCGTTGGCGCTTTGGGCCTTCATCCTCTTCGGCGTTCGGATGGTCCTCTGACGACAGCGCGCGCTGCTTCGGCGCGCTGCATCAAAGCGCGCAACGTCTCGTGATCGATGGCGGCGTTCTCGCCGTTGGCGTGCTTGATCCTGCCGATCCTTCCCGGCGAGAGCTGCTCGCGCTGACGGATGATGGGCGGCATCGGCTCGTCGAGGATCTCTACCTTTTCGCGCAGCCGACCGATTTCGACGATACGTCCCATGGTCACCTCGATGTGAAGAGAGGGGCAGCGCGCCCCGGACTTGCGACTTTCCGTTAGCTAGCCGCAAAACCCGGCGTCCTGGCAAGTGACAAGCTTTCGCCAGGCATCGAAGCGTCGGCCAGTTCAACCGGCCCGGCCGCCCTCTCCCCGCGGCTCGACGGCGAGGGCTTCCAGCAGGCGCCTGAAGGACTGCCGATAGCTGTCGTGATCCTTCCAGCCGGTGAAATCGCCGACGTGGCGGGTCCGCCGGATCTCATGAGCCCACTGATCCGTGGTGTCCATCACGGCATCGTCGAGCCGGATCGGGACCAGGACCGGTTTGTCCTGCTTGCTTTCCTCCTCGAGGGCGGTGCGCACCTCCGTGGCGACCCAGGCGCTCGCCACGAAGGTCTCCGACAGCACCAGCAGCAGCTTGTCCTTGAGCCTGATCTGGCTGTCGATCGTCTGATGCAATGGATCGCCCGGCCGCATGTGCTCGGGCGCGAACCAGCAGCGAATGCCCTCGTTCTGCAGGTCCGCGTGCAAGCGAGTGACGAAATCCTCGTCCTGGCTCGCATAGCTGATGAAGCAGGAATAGAACTGGATCGCCTGGTTCAACATCGAGGGCAGGTAGTCGATCAGATTGTCCGGCAGGCCGCAGCCGCGCAGGAAAGCGAGCGGCAGGCTGCCGGAGAGGGCCAGGGTTACGTGATCGACCGCGCTCGGACCTTTGTGAAGGCAGGTTTCCAAGTTGCGCGCGCCCGAGAGGTCGCAGCCGGTCAGGATCGTGCGTGACAGCCGCGCCTGCGCGAGATCCGCCCCGACGAGCGGGCAGTCCGCGAGGTTGGCCTCGCGCAGGCTCGCCTCCACGAACAAGGCACCCGTGAGGTTGGAGCCGCTCAGGTTCGCATAGTCGAGCGAAGCCGCGACGAAGTTGGTGCGGACCAGATGGGCCGAGCTGAGGCTGGCGCCGAGCAGACGTGCGCCCCAGCACTGTGCCTTGTTGAAATTCGCGTTGCGACAGACCGCGCCGGTCACGATCGCCCGGGTCATGTCGGCGTCGCTGAGGTCGGCCCCGCGCAGATCGGAATGCACCAGCCGGGCGTTGATCAGGCTGGTCCCGGCGAGATTGGCCTCATGCAGGTCGCACCAGCTCAGATCGATGTCCGAGAGGTCTTGGCCCTGGAAGTCGGCACCGCTGAGGTCGCCACGGGACTTCCCGTTGGCCTTGCGCCAGTCGTTCCAGGCCGCCTGGCCCTGCCCGAGAATCGCCACATGCTCCGGGTTCGCCATGTCTAGCGCTCAGCGTCCTACGTTGAGTCTTGCCCCAAGCCCGAGACGGGCGGTTCGCTGCGAGGCCAGCTTCATGCCCGCGCCGGCATCATAGCCAGGCCCGCCGCGGCGCGACAGCCGCCGTCGGACCGCCCTTCGCCCCCTCCTCGGGCGCTGTCTTCGCTTTGCCGAATGAAACACAATATCTCCTGCATAGGCGTCTTTTGCCGAGCGCGCGGGAGCCGTAAGGCCAAGCAAGGGCAGGCCGGAGCTTCGGCCGTCAAGGAGTGCCGCTTGAACGACTCGCAAGGCATGGAGGGATCGGGACACAGCGGCGGTGCGGCGGACGGCCCGGCGCGCCTTGCGGTCCGCGAGCTTTTCAAAGCCTATCGCCTCGGCGAAGCCCAGGTCGCCGTGCTGCGCGGCCTCTCGATCGCCGTCGCCGGGGGCGAGATCGTGGCGATCATGGGCCCGAGCGGCTCCGGCAAGACCACGCTGCTCAACTGCATTGCCGGCATCGACAGCCCGGACCGGGGCAGCGTGAGCATCGCCGACCGGCCTGTCGACTTCGGCTCCGAGCGCGAGCGCACGCTGCTGCGCCGGCACCACATCGGAATCGTCTTCCAGTTCTTCAACCTCATCCCCACCCTGAATGTGCGCGAGAACGTCGAGCTGCCCCTGCGCATCGCCGGCCAAACGGACGCCGAAGGGGATGCGCGCGTCGATCGCCTGCTGCAGCGCCTCGGCCTCGGCAAGCGCGCGGGCCACGCGCCGAGCCAGCTTTCCGGCGGCGAGATGCAGCTCGTCTCGATCGCGCGCGCGCTCGTCCATCGCCCGCAAGTGCTGCTCGCCGACGAGCCGACCGGCAACGTCAATCCGGCGATCGGCGCCTCGATCATGGCGAGCCTGCGCGAGGCGGCCAAAGATCAGGGGACCGGCGTTCTTCTGGTCACCCACAGCCCGGAGCACGCGGCCTGGGCGGACCGCATCTGCTTCCTCAAGGACGGCGTTATCGCCGAAGAGATGCGGCAGGATGGAGAGCGCAGCGACCCCACGCCGCTTTACCGGCGCCTCGAGCGGCTGGGGATCTGACATGTCGGCCGCGGTTTTGGGGTCTGTTTCGAAACTGGTGACGAAGCTACCCCTGCCCCTGTCGCTGGCGATCAAGAGCCTGCAGCATCATCGCATCGTCGCCTTGGTCACCGTCATCGGTATCGCCTTGGGCGTGGCGGTCGTCGGGGGCATCCTGATCGTCGATGCCAACACGCGGCATGACTTGCCACGGCCGGCCGTGGCGGGTTCGCCCGCCGGGACGGCGCTCGACGACGGCCAGCCGCGCTTTCAAGTCTTCTTCGAGCGCGCCGCCGATGCCGAGCGCCGGACCGCCTTGGTCCCGACCCAGAGGGACCAGGCGCAACCGAGCACGGAGGCCGAGGCGCCGCGGCGCGGCGAGGCGGACTATCAGGCCATGCGCCTGGCCGTGCGCCTGGCCTCCCTGCTCGCGCTCTTCGTGGGCACGGTCGTCGTGTTCTACACCATGCGCTATTCGGTCGCCGCGCGGGCGAAGGAGTTCAGCCTGCTCCTCTGCCTCGGCGAGCGTCGCGCGAAGGTCGGCCTCTCCGTCGTGCTCGAAGCGCTGCTGCTCGGCGCGGCCGGCGCGGCGCTGGGGCTCGCCCTTTCCTTCGCCATCGCCCTGCTGCTGCTGCGCATGGGCATCTCGACCAACGGCCGCATGCCGATGGCCGGCTTCGCGGTGCCCTGGTTCGAGCTCCTCGCCATGGCGGCGATCAGCCTGCTCATCGCGCTCGCCGGCGTGATCAGCCCGATCCGCGGCGTCTACCGTCTCGGCATCGCCGAGGTCCTGCAGCCGCGCTTCCTGTCGCGCGACTTCGGTGCGCGCGCCCTGAACACACCGGCGCTGACCTGGCTCATCCCGCCTTTTCTCGCCGCGACCTACATCGGTCTCCGCCCGTTCCTGGAATCCTGGCTGTCGGTCGTCTACTTCTTCCTGTTCGAGGCCGCCTTCGTCGCCCTTACCGCGGTCGCCACCCTGTGGTGGATCGAGCCCTTGCTGCGCGGCCTGCTGCGCCTGTTCGAGGGCCTGCTGCAACCGCTCCTGCCGCTCGAGGTCTTTCTCACCGGCCGGCGGCTGCGCCTCACCGGACGCAGCATCCGTTTCTCGGTGATCGGCGTGACGCTGGTCTTCAGCCTGCTCACCGGGCTGCACGACATCACCCGCGCGCTGAAGGACGAGATCCGCCGCTGGTCGGCGGAGGCCGTGGCGCCCTACAGCTACTTCACGCGCGGCTTCGTGACCGAGGCCAACGAGCCGGCGCTCCAGGAGATCCTGCAGCGCGAGGGCATCCGTCTCTTCCGCCTGTCGGACAAGCTGCCGGGCGACTTTCCGATCCGCCTGATCCGGGCGGCCGACATCAACCCCTACCGGGCCGAGCGGGGCCAAGAGCCGTTGCGCCCGGGCAGGGTTATCCTCTCGCGGACACTGGCGAGCCGCTTCGGCCTGTCCCCCGGCGACAGCGTCGTGATCCGCACGGCGGAAGCCAAGCACCGCTTCGCCGTCATCGAGGTCAGCGACGCGGTCGGCTACGTCGCCGCCTCCGGCCAATACGTCGATCTCAAGTCCTTCGCCCTCATGAGCGAGGGCAACCCGCTCTTCGCGGACAACCTCGAGCGGAGCCTCGGCCGCTACGCCAAGGCGCGCTCGGCGGAGCCGGAGGGCGGGGCACTCGACCGGGCGCAGATCGGGGCGATGTCGCCCTTCTACTACTTCCTCAAGCAGGGCCGCGGCCAAGGCCTGTGGCAGGTGCGCGAGATCGACCGCGACTTCCTGATCTTCGACTTCATCTTGCTGATGACGATCGCGCTGGCCGGAATCGGCGTCGCCAACACCATGCTGATCCAGGTGCATGCACGCGAGCGGGAATTCTCTCTCCTGCGCTCGGTCGGCATCGACCGTTGGCAGGTTACGAAGCTGCTGCTGCTCGAGGGAACCCTGATCGGACTCGTCGGCGGTGCCATCGCCATCGTCCTCGGCAATGCGCTCGGTGCGATCAGCGTCTCCTTTCTCGATCACTTCACGCTGTTCGACTACCGCTTCCGCTTCTCGCCCCAGGTCAGTCTCTACGTCTGCGCCTTGGCCGTCGTGACCTGCCAGGTCTCGGCGCTCTATCCCGC
>JAKSDN010000151.1 GCA_022360075.1 Kiloniellales bacterium
TCGGCCGCGTCGCCCGAGCTGCTCAAGCACCGCGGCCGCGCCGTGGTGTTCGAGAACTTCGATCATTACAAGGCGGTCATCGGCGACGAAGCGCTCGACGTCGACAAGGATTCGATCCTGGTCATGAAGAACTGCGGCCCGCGCGGCTATCCGGGCATGGCCGAGGTCGGCAACATGGCGCTGCCGGAGAAGATCCTGCGCCAGGGCGTGACCGACATGGTGCGCGTCTCCGATGCGCGCATGAGCGGGACCGCCTACGGCACCGTCGTGCTGCACACGGCGCCCGAGGCCGCCGTCGGCGGCAGCCTGGCGCTGGTCCAAAACGGCGACATGATCGAGCTCGACGTCGAGGCCCGGCGCCTGCACCTGGACGTCTCGGACGAGGAGCTGGCGCGCCGCCGCGAGGCTTGGTCGGCGCCCGAGGAGCCGATGGGGCGCGGCTGGTCCCGGCTCTACCACGATCACGTCAACCAAGCCGACCGGGGCTGCGATCTCGACTTCCTGGTCGGCAGCAGCGGCGCGGCCGTACCCAAGGAAAACCACTGATGGCGCCTCGCTTCCGCGTGCTGACGCCGGATGCGCAGTACGACGACGAGGCGGAGATCGAAAAGGCGGCGGCGGGCAGCGACTTCGAGCTGGTGACCTACCGGGCGCGCGAGGCCCACGGCATCCCCGACGAGGACTTCGCCGCGAGCGACGGCCTGCTGATCTGGCACGAGCTCGCGATTGACCGCGATATCGTGGCGCGTCTGACGCGCTGCCGCATCATCGTGCGCTGCGGCGTCGGCTACGACCACGTCGATCTGCGGGCGGCGGGCGAGGCCGGCATCCCGGTCTGCAACACGCCGGACTACGGCACCTCGGAGGTCGCCGACCACGCCATCGCGCTCGCGCTCACGCTCAGGCGCGGCATCCTGAGCTACCAGACCGCGCTCTGGGCCGAGGGCTGCAAGGCCTTCGACTGGCGCCGCGGCCCCCACGTGCGGCGGGTCCGCGGCACCCGCTTCGGCATCGTCGGCCTGGGCAGGATCGGCACCGCGACGGCCCTGCGCGCCAAGGCCTTCGGCTTCGAGGTCGTCGGCTACGACCCCTACCTGCCGTCCGGCCAGGAGATCGCCCTGGGCGTCGCCCGCGTGGCGCGGCTCGAGGATCTGCTGGCCTCCTGCGACATCGTCAGCCTGCACACCCCCCTGACCGAAGAGACCCGCCACCTGATCGACGCCGCCGCCCTCGTCGCGATGAAGCCCGAGGCGATCCTGGTCAACACCGCCCGCGGCGCGGTGGTCGACCTTGAGGCGCTCCACGAGGCCTTGCGCGCGAACCGCCTGGCCGCCGCCGCGCTCGATGTGCTGCCCGACGAGCCGCCGGACCCGAACGAGCCCCTGATCAAAGCCATGCTGGAGCGCGCTGACTGGCTGGAAGGCCGCCTGATCGTCACGCCCCATGCCGCCTGGTATTCCCCGGAGAGCCAAGCCGACGCCCGCCGCCTCTCGACCGAGACCCTGGTCGCCTACCTGGCCCGCGGCGAGCTGCGCAACTGCGTGAACGAAGTGTTCCTAGCGGAGCGAAGGCGCTGAGCCGAAGGGCTCAGACCGAGTTGCTTTGATACCGGCCTAACCCGTCAGTGCCGTCGTTGCGAGCGAAGCGAAGCAATTCAGGTTGCTGAGGCTGCGACGTAAGTTCTGGATTGTCGCGCCGGCTCAAGCGTCCTTCGTTGCCCTTCGGAATCGTTCTATCACCCTCGTCCTGAAAGCGTGTGAAGAAATTGGTGGGGCTGGATTACCTCGGTGCGTCCTTCGAGACGCCCGCTGAAGCGGGCTCCTCAGGATGAGGACATTTCTTACTGCCACCAAAGATCTCCCTCATCCTGAGGAGCGTCCGATAGGGCGCGTCTCGAAGGACGCACGATGGTCATGCAGCACCGTCCGGACGTCGAAGAATAGGGGTCTGTCCCCTATTCTTCGACGACCCCTATTCTTCGTGGCCGTCAGCGCTGCCAGCCGAATGTTCAACTTGACAATCGCTTCATTTGTTCCCTTTATGTTCTCATTGACACATCGCGCTCGATCCGCGGCAAGCCATGACCCGACACACGCTCGAATGAACCGTCGCTATGGCGCAGATCGCCTCCATCCTGCACGCGGACCTCGACGCCTTCTACGCCTCGGTCGAGCAGTTGCTCGCCCCCTCGTTGCGCGGCCGGCCGATCGCGGTGGGGAGCGGGGTGGTCCTTGCCGCGTCTTATGAGGCCAAGGCCTTCGGCGTGCGCAGCGGCATGCCCGGACGGAAGGCGCGGGCGCTTTGTCCGGAGTTGCAGTTCGTCAGCGGCCACTTCGAGGAATACCGGCGGCTGGGCGATGCCGCCATCGCCGTGCTGGGCGACTTCACGCCGCTGGTAGAGCGAATCTCGATCGACGAGGCTTTCGCCGACGTGGCGGGCTCGGTGCCGCTCTTCGGCGCGCCGGAGGCCATGGCGAAAACGATCCGCGCGCGGGTGCGGGCGGAGCTGGGGCTGGCGATCTCGCTGGGCGTGGCGCCAACCAAGCACGTCGCGAAGATCGCCTCGCAAGTGGCCAAGCCCGACGGGCTGGTCGTCGTTCCGCCCGGCACGGAAGCCGCGTTCCTGCACGATCTGCCGGTCGAGCTGATGTGGGGCGTGGGCCCGGTCGTCCGGGCGCGCCTCGCCGATCAGGGCGTCTTCACCATCGGCCAGTTGGCGCGGCGGCCCGGGCGGTCGTTGGAGCGGCTTCTCGGCCGCGCCGTGGGCGGCAAGCTGTCCGCGCTGGCCCTGAACCGGGATCCGCGGGAGGTCGTGACGCGGCGCCGCGCGCGCTCGGTCGGCGCGCAGTCGGCGCTCGGTCGGAAGCCCGCCGTAGAGGCGACGTTCCGGCCGACCCTTCTCCATCTCGCGGACCGGGTTGCCTCCCGGCTGCGGGCCAAGTCCCGCGCCGGCCGGACCGTGACCGTGCGGGTCCGCTTCGCCGACCTGCGCGCCGTGACCCGCTCCGTGACGCTGCCCGCGGCGATCTCGGCGACGGCGATCCTGGCCGAGATCGCCGAGCACCTGGTGCGCGCCGCCCTTGCGGATCACCCGGACGAGAGGTTCATCTCGCTGCTGGCGATCTCGGTCTCGCAACTCGAGAAAGACCCAGTCCTGCAGCTCGAGCTTCCGCTCCGATTGGCGGACGAGAAACGCCGGCCCGGCACTAAGAAGGGCGCGGCGCGCTGGGCGGCCGATCGCGCCATGGACGCGGTGCGCGAACGCTTCGGGCGGGAGTCGATTGGCTACGGCTCCGTCGTCCTGGGCACCCGCCGCGCCGTCCCCGACGCCTTCCGCGAGCTCGCCGAGCGGGAGCTTTGATCGCGGTTGACGAGGTCACGACCCAACTCTCCGACAGAAAGAAAAGTCGCGCTTGGCATCGCGGCCGCCGACCTCTATCTATCAATCGATAGAATTTTTCGGAGGCGGCGATGGCCGAACCGCAGTCACGCGAGCGCATTCTCGACGCGGCGGAGCGCCGGGCGCGGGCGGGCGGCTACAACGGCTTCAGCTTCCGCGACCTGGCCGAGGACGTGGGCGTGAAGAGTTCGAGCGTCCACTATCATTTCCCGACCAAGGCTCACTTGGCCGAGAGGCTCGCCGAGCGCTACACGGCGCGAGCACGCGAACGCCTGGGCGATGCCGAGAGCCTCTCGCCGGACCAAGCGATCGAGTGCGTCACCAGCCTCTTCCGCGATGCCCTCCAGGTCGACGACCAGATGTGCCTCTGCGGCCTCTTCGGCGCCGAGCGCGACGCCCTGCCGCCGCCGGTCCGCGCGGCAGTCGTCGCGTTCTTCGAGATGATCCTCGATTACCTGGATAGGGCCTTCGGCCCCGACTGGACCGGCCCCAGCCCCGCCGCCGTGCTCGCGAGCCTGGAGGGCGCCCTTATCCTCGCCCGCGCGCTCGGCGACGCGCGCACCTTCGAAGAGGCGATCGGGAAGTTCGGGGTCCACGGCGAAACGCGTAGGGCGCAATAGCGCCAGCGTATTGCGCCGCATGGAACCCGACGGATGCTGGCGATCATCCGGCGGGTTACGCTTCGACAACCGGCCCCACGGCCCGAGCCAAAAGTGAGCAGCGCAGGATGATCGATCACATCTCGATTGCCGTGATGGACTTGAAAACGAGCGCCGCGTTCTACGATCAAGTCCTCGAGCCGCTGGGGCTTGCGCGGATGGTCGAGCGGGACAACACGGTCGGGTTCGGCAAGAAGTATCCGGAGTTCTGGTTGAACGCCCGCCCGGCCATGGCCCCCGTCGACGACGATACCGGCAACCACGTCTGCCTCCGGGCACCCACGAAGGAAGCGGTCATTCGCTTTTACGAGCGCGCCTTGAAGCTTGGTGGCCGCGGGGACGGGGCGCCCGGTGATCGTCAGGCCACAATGACGACCTACTTCGGTGCCTTCATCCGCGACTCCGACGGCAACAAGATCGAGGCCATGAGCTTTCCGAGGCGTGATTAACGCGTAGAGCGCAATAGCGCCAGCGTATTGCGCCGGATGGAAGCCCACGGGTGCCGGAATCATCCGGCGGGTTACGCTTCGCTAACCCGCCCTACGGCCTGCTGTGGTCACATCAGATCTGAGTGCTCTCACTCAGGCGAGCAGGAATTCCAGCCGTCCATCGGCTTTCGACGGCGCAATCTCGAGGATTTCGGCGCTGACAACGTCTTCGGCGACGAAGGGATCGTCGTTCACCCGGTCTTCAAGCTCGGGCAGAGAGGTGTTGTGCGCCACGATCCCGCCGCCCGAATTCGGCTGAAGGCTGCCGGTCAGCAAAAAGACGCCGTCGTCGAAACCGCGTTTGATCCAGGCCTTGTGGCCTTCCATGAGTTGGCCCGCTTGGTCCTTGTTGCCGGAAAACTTGAGCAGCACGACGAACATTCGATCTCTCCTCTTGTTGCTGTGGCGCGCGGATGGCTCGGCATCCGGGTCGCGCCCGCGAGACACGCCTGCCTGGGTCAGCCGCCGACTTGCACCGGCTGCCGCTTCGCTCTCGTGGGTTTCTTGCCGCGCCGATGCTGCACGCGGGCGCCGGTCCGCTCACTGCACGCCTGCAGCCAGTCGTATAGGTACTGCACTTCCCGCTTGATGAATCTCTCGTCTTGGAAGGCGTTCGCCAGCGTCGCCACACCCTGGCTGCGGGCGAGCAGGTGCATGGCCAGTGCGTCGGCGTCCGCCTTGCGCCCGAGCAAGGTGAACTGCCTGCGCAACCAGGCCCGAAACAGCGTGAACAGCGCGTTCGCCTCGGCACGAGAGGCATGCTCCAGCTTCGCGAGCTCGGCGGTCAGCGTGCCCACCGGACAGCCGTAGCGCTTAATGTCTGCCCGGTTGGCGATCAGGATATCGATGAAGCCCTTGATGCGGTCCGCGGGTGTTTTCCCGTCGCTCTCCCAGCGCGCCAGCATCTGCCGGGTGTTGGCCAGACGCTCGGCGATCACCGCATCCAGGATCTCGTCCTTGGTCTTGAAGTGGTAGTAGAAGTTGCCGCGCGAGATCCGCACGACGTCCGCGATGTCCGAGAACGAAGTGTGCTCGTAACCCTGCCGATAGAACAGTTCATCGGCCGCTTCGACGATGTGATCGCGGGTCGACTTGTCACTCACGAAATCAGCTCTCCGGCTGAGCACCTACTGGCAAAGACTCACTGAATTCCGCCAGCATAGCAGCCACCTTCCACCTGGGACACTCGGTGTGGGACGAGCGTCCTACTCGGGCATCAAATTAGGACGGTCGTCCAAATCGGTCAAGGGGCAGCCGCTTTGCGCTCGACGGCGCCTGGATCGACGAAGTCACGCTCCCCCTCTGGGCCTGGGACAGCGGCACGGACGCCGGCACGACCTACGCGGCCGAGAACGAAGACATCCAGCCCCGCCA
>JAKSDN010000018.1 GCA_022360075.1 Kiloniellales bacterium
CCCGGGTCTTCGTGATGGGCGCCGGCGTCGCGGGCCTCCAAGCGATCGCGACGGCGCGCCGCCTGGGCGCGATCGTCTCGGCGACCGACGTACGCCCGGCCGCCAAGGAACAGGTCGAGAGCTTGGGCGCGAGCTTCGTCGCGGTCGAGGACGAGGAGTTCAAGCAGGCCGAGACCGCCGGCGGCTACGCCAAGGAGATGAGCGACGAGTACAAGAAGAAGCAGGCGGCGCTGGTCGCCGAGACGATCGCCAAGCAGGATATCGTCATCACCACGGCGCTGATCCCGGGCCGGCCGGCGCCGACCCTGGTCTCGGCCGAGATGGTCAAGTCGATGAAACCAGGCTCGGTGATCGTCGACCTGGCGGGCGAGACCGGCGGCAACTGCGAGCTCTCCGAGCCCGGCAAGGTGGTCGAGAAGGAGGGCGTGACCCTCGTCGGCTATCTGAATGTGCCGGGCCGCCTGGCCTCGGACGCGAGCGCGCTCTACGCCCGCAACCTCTTCGCCTTCCTCCAGCTCCTGATCGACAACTCGAAGTCCGAGCTCGCGATCGACTGGGAGGACGAGATCGTCAAGGGCACGCTGGTCACCCGCGACGGCGAGGTCACGCATCCGGCCCTGCAGGCCGCCGTGGAAGAGGCGAGCAAGAAGGCGCCGGCCAAGAAGGCCGCCACCAAGAAAGCCGCGGCCAAGAAGACCGCCAAGGCGAAGGCGCCCACGGCAAAGGCCACGCCACCGCCGCCCGCGACGGAGGAGGCGCCGCCGGCTCCCGGCGCGGTCCCCGATCCGGCCCCACCGGCTGACAAAGCCGCCGACAACGAGAGCGAGGGGAGCTGACGGCCATGACCCCGCAGAGTTTCTCCCAAAGAGCCCAGGAACTGGCCGACAAGGCGCGGGAGCTGGCCGACGAGCTGCAGACCCATGGCAGCGAGGCCTTTCAGGTCGTCGCCGGCCCCGTCGCGGAGCAGGCCGCAGGTCCCTCGCCGCTGGTGATCGGCCTCACGGTCTTCGTGCTCGCCGTGTTCGTCGGCTACCACGTGGTCTGGCGCGTGACCCCGGCGCTGCACTCGCCGCTGATGGCGGTCACCAACGCGATCTCCTCGGTGATCATCGTCGGCGCGCTGATCGCTGCCGGGCCCGCCGATTTCGGCTTCAGCGAGATCATGGGCTTCATCGCCGTGACCCTGGCGGCGGTCAACATCTTCGGCGGCTTCATCGTCACGCAGCGCATGCTGCAGATGTTCAAGAAGAAGCAGCGGTAGGGGCGGGACATGAGTGAGGATCTCGCAGCACTGGCGTATCTCGTCGCCTCGGTCTGCTTCGTCATGGCCCTGCGCGGGCTGTCGCATCCGGAGACCAGCCGCGCCGGCAACATCTACGGCATGGCCGGCATGGTCATCGCGATTGTCACCACGCTCGCGCTGCCGGGCGTCGTCAGCTTCGGCCTGATCCTGGCCGGCCTGGTGATCGGCGGCGCCATCGGCACGACGATCGCGCTCAAGATCAACATGACGGCGCTGCCGCAGCTCGTCGCCGCCTTCCACTCCCTGGTCGGCCTGGCCGCCGTGCTGGTGGCGGCGGCGGCCTTCTACAAGCCCGAGGCCTACGGCATCGGCGTGGTCGGCGACATCCACACCGCGAGCTTGATCGAGATGTCGCTGGGCGTTGCGATCGGCGCGATCACCTTCACCGGCTCGATCGTGGCCTTCGCCAAGCTTCAGGGCCTGGTCAGCGGCGCGCCGCTGGTCTTTCCCTTGCAGCATCCGCTGAACGCCCTGATCGGCATCGTCATCGTCGGCCTGATCGCGGTCTTCTGCGTCGAGGAGACCTCGACCGTCTTCTGGCTCATCGTCTTCCTGTCCTTCGCCATCGGCTTCTTGCTGATCCTGCCGATCGGCGGCGCCGACATGCCGGTCGTGATCTCGATGCTGAACTCCTACTCGGGCTGGGCGGCCTGCGGCATCGGCTTCACGCTGGAGAACCCGCTGCTGATCATCACCGGCGCGCTGGTCGGCTCCTCGGGCGCGATCCTGAGCTACATCATGTGCAAGGGCATGAACCGCTCGATCATCAACGTGATCCTGGGCGGTTTCGGCGGCGAGACGGCGGCGGCGGCCGGCGCCGACCTGGGCGACAAGACGGTCAAGCCCGGCTCGGCCGACGACGCCGCCTTCCTGATGCAGAACGCGGGCTCCGTGATCATCGTGCCCGGCTACGGCATGGCGGTCGCCCAGGCCCAGCATTCGCTGCGCGAGATGGCCGACTTGCTGAAGAACAGCGGCGTCAAGGTGAGCTACGCCATCCATCCCGTCGCCGGGCGCATGCCGGGCCACATGAACGTGCTACTGGCCGAGGCCAACGTGCCCTACGACGAGGTCTTCGAGATGGAGGAGATCAACCGCGACTTCGCCGCCTCGGACGTGGCTTTCGTGATCGGCGCCAACGACATAACGAATCCGCAGGCCAAGACCGACACGACCTCGCCGATCTACGGCATGCCGATCCTCGAGGTCGAGAACGCCAAGACCGTGCTCTTCGTCAAGCGCAGCCTGGCCAGCGGCTACGCCGGCGTCGACAACCCGCTGTTCTACGCCGACAACACCATGATGCTCTTCGACGACGCCAAGAAGATGTGCGAGAACATCGTCAAGGCGCTGGAGTAAGACGGCTTCGCAGAAACAGCTCCGTTGCGCCTGTCTTGCCGTCGCTGCAGATCTGTTGTGCGTCCTTCGAGACGCCCGCAAAAGCGGGCTCCTCAGGATGAGGTAAACCTAGGATGGCATTGAGAAACGTCCTCATCCTGAGGAGCGCCCGGCAGGGCGCGTCTCGAAGGACGCACATTGGTCGTCCAGAATTACGTCACTACGTCTCCTTGGACCGCGCTGAAGTTTTCGCCTGGAGATTCCGGACAATCTCAGCATGACGCTCTTCTCTCTGGCCGGGCGTGCGGCTCTGGTCACCGGCGCGAGCCGTGGCATCGGTGCGGCGTTGGCCGTGGGGCTCGCCGAGGCCGGGGCGGATCTGGCGATTGCCGCGCGTGATGTCGCCGATCTAAAGAACACCGAGGCGCAGATCACCGCGCTCGGTCGCGACTGCCTCCCCATCGCCCTCGATGTCTCGCAAAGCGACGCGATCGCAAGGGCCTTCGAGGAACTCTCCGGCTGGTCCCACCGCCTGTCGATCCTAATCAACAACGCCGGGGTGGAGGAAGTGCGGCCATCCGCAGAGGTCGACGAGGCGCTGTGGGACAAGATCCTCGACACCAACCTGAAGGGCGCCTTCTTCGTCGCCAGAGCCTTCGCCGAGGTCCTCTTGGCGCATGAGCGTGAAGGCGCGATCGTCAACGTCTGCTCGTTGACCTCGGGCGTGGGCATTCCAACGGCGACGCCCTACACGGCCTCGAAGAGCGGGCTGCTCGGCATGACCCGCGCCTTGGCGGCGGAATGGGCACCCCACGGCATCCGGGTCAACGCCATCGGCCCCGGCTACTTCCGCACCCAGTTGACCGAGGTTTTCTATCAGGACTCGGCCTGGCAGGAGGCCATGCGCGCCAAGATCCCCATGGGCCGTTTCGGCAAGCTCGACGATCTGGTCGGTGCCACGGTCTTCCTGGCCTCCGACGCCGCGGCCTACGTCACCGGACAGCTTCTTTACGTCGACGGCGGCTTCATGGCTTCGATCTAGGCCCCGAACAGCCCGATCACCAGGCCCATGACCAGCAGCACGCCGAGCCAATGGCCGCCGTCGATCAGGGTGAGCGACCAGGTGGCGCCCTGGAAGCGGTGGTTGATCATCATGGTGGTGAGCACGAAGCCGGCCCAGACGAAGGCGGCCGACAGCAGCGAGCGGCCCAGCGAGATCTCGCCCAGATGGCCGATCACCCCAGCCAGCATCCAAGCCATGAAGAGCTGGCAGACGAAGGTGATGCCGAAGACCACGGGGTTC
This sequence comes from Kiloniellales bacterium, assembly GCA_022360075.1. Next base: position 3,945 of record JAKSDN010000018.1, read on the forward strand.
GGCTTGAAGGGCTCGGTCATGCCCAAAGCCGCCTGCCAGCGCTTGCCGAGGACGCCGTACCAGACCGAGCCGAAGACGAAGCCGGCGACGGCGGCGACGAGAACGGCGAGATAGCTGATGCCTGCGAAGGCCATGGTCGTGCTCCCAGTGGTGCCAGTGGTGCCAGTGGTGAAGGTCTCGTTCGGCTAATGCGGCCACCTGTGCAGCGCGCCGTAGCGTGCCGGGGTGATCCCGTAGGCCGCCTTGAAAACGCGGGTGAGATGGGCCTGGTCGGCGAAGCCGGCGTCGAGCGCTGTCTCGGCGAGCGGGCGTTTCCGTGCGATCCGGGCGCGGGCGAAGTCGAGCCGCCGCATCAGCGCGTAGCGGTAGGGGCTGGTCCCGTACCTCAGCCGGAACTGCCGGGCGAGTCCGTAGCGCGAGTGGCCGGTCAGCGCCTCCAGCTCGGACGATCGCACGACGCGGCCGGTCTCGGCCTCGAGAAAGGCACGGGCCCGCTCCAGTGCCGGCAGGTCGATGCGCGCGGGCGGCAGGTCGATGCGGAGGCTGGCGTCAGCTGCGATCAGGCCTTCGGTCAGCCGCAGGATCAGGGCATCTAGCGCCAGAGGCTCGAGGTCGCAGCGGAAGGCTGTCCGAATTGTTCGCGCCAGCCCCCTGTCGTCCGAGACCGCCCGGCGCACGAAGGGCAGGGCGCAAGGCCGATCAAGAATCGCCTGGGCCGCCTCGGCGATGCGCGCGGGCTCGACGTAAAGCGCGCGATAGCCGAAGCCGGTGTCATCGGCGGCGCGGCCGTCGTGGGTCTCATCGGGATGCAGCACCAGGACCTCGCCGGGCAGGCTGCAAAGCGCCATGCCGCGATAGTCGAAGGCCTGTACGCCGCTTTCGGTGACGCCGATGACGTAGCTGTCGTGGCGGTGCTTGGCGTAGGCGTGGCCGGCGAACCAGGCTTCCAGGCGCTCGATGCCGCCGATCGGACCCGACGCCCGGACCCAGTCGCCGGCCTTCTCGCACGAACGTTCAAGACCCGGTGCGTTCGATCTATTGGACTCGCAGTTCATGATCAGAGACTAGAGCCATATGCAATGAGATGGAATTGCCCCCCTCACCCAGCTCCGGCTAAGGCTCGGCTATCCGCCTCGCCAAGCCTTCTCATCCCTCTCCCCCCAGTGGGGGGAGAGGCTAGGTGAGGGGGTGTGCGAGATCCATCCAGATAGACCCGGGTAGCCATGACGCCGGAACAGGCATTCGCCTTCATGCTCTTCGCCTTCGTGGCCGCGGTCACGCCGGGGCCGAGCAACGTGCTGCTGACCACGGCAGGCGCCAATGCCGGCTTCTGGCGCGGGCTACCCTGCCTGTTCGGCGTGGTGCTGGGGATGGGCTTCATGATGTTCGTCGTCGCTTTCGGGCTGGGCAGCCTGGTGCTTGGCAACCCCGCGGTGCTGAGCGGGCTCAAGGTCGTCGGCGCCGGATTTCTGCTCTGGCTGGCCTGGAAGATCGCGACGGCGGGGCGGAGCCAGGGACCTGACGAGCGCCCGCCGGTCGGCTTCGTCGCTGCCGCCGCCTTCCAGTGGATCAACCCGAAGTCCTGGCTGGTCTGCGCCGGCGCCGTCGGCACCTACCTGGCGCCCCAAGCCGGCAGCGCTTTGGATCAGTCGGCCGCCTTTGCCCTGCTGTTCGTGCTGGCGGCGCTGCCCTGCGCCTTCATGTGGCTCGGCCTCGGTCTTGGTGTGCAGCGGCTTTTGCAGACGGAGCGGGCGCTGCGTGTGTTTAATGTGACGATGGGAGCGTTGTTGGCAGGGTCGGTGGTCTTTTTCGTGACATAGCCCCCGGTCCATCGCGCGGTGCCGCTCCCCTCATCCAGCTCCGGCCAAGGCTCGGCTAGTCGCCTCGCCAAGCCTGCACATCCCTGTTCCCCAGTGGGGGTAGAGGTTAAAGGGGGACGCCGGCTTATCGGTTCACCCCACAAATACTACGACATCCGAATCGTAGCTCAGCGCCGGCGTGGCGAATTGCGTCTGCGCGTTCACATAGTGAAACGCCGCGGCCCGCCGCCAGGCTTTCGAGCGATTGGCCGAGGACTGGTGCAGCGTGTTGCCGTGGTGGAAGGAGACGCCGCCGCGCGGCACCGG
>JAKSDN010000196.1 GCA_022360075.1 Kiloniellales bacterium
AGCGGGCCATAGCCGAGTTTCAACACCTCGTCGGCCGTGATCCTGGCGCCCAGGAGTGCGACGCCAAGCCGGAGCACGGCGCTGGACGTGAAGGTGATACCCGCGCTGCATTGTCGTTCGTCGGCCAGGAAGTTGAAGGCCATCCCGAGCAGGAGTGCGAACAGCATTACCGGCGCGCCATAATGTTCCGACAGAAACGTCGCCGTGATCGCCACGGTGGCGCTCACCAGAAGTCCGGGCATGAGTGCTCGGAACCGGACCAGATGCTGGCTTTGAATCAAAGGCTGCGTTCCTGGATGCTGTCTTTGTCGGATCGCCAGTCGTGCTCCACGAACTGCGAGATGAGCGTGATGCGAAAGGACCTGGCCGGACGCTTAGGCGTGAGCGCGAGGAAACGATCAGTGATCTGAGGAATCGGTTTGTCATCGACATGGTTTCCCGTTCAGCTTCACATCCGGCGTTCCACCATGAGTTTCTTGATCTCCGCGATCGCCTTTGCGGGGTTGAGCCCCTTGGGGCAGGTTTGCGCGCAGTTCATGATCGTGTGGCAGCGATAGAGCCGGAACGGGTCTTCGAGTTGATCGAGACGTTCGCCGGTCGCTTCATCACGGCTGTCGCTGATCCATCGATAGGCTTGCAAGAGCACGGCGGGGCCAAGGTAGCGGTCGCCATTCCACCAGTAGCTCGGACAGCTCGTGGTGCAGCAGAAGCAGAGGATGCAGTCTTCCAACCCGTTCAGTTTCGCCCGGTCCTCCGGATTTTGAAGACGTTCACGCTCCGGCTCGGGCGTCACCGTCTTAAGCCATGGTTCGATCGACGCGTATTGCGCGATGGCGTGTGTCAGGTCTGGCACCAGATCCTTGATGACGTCCATATGAGGCAGCGGATAGACCTTCACGTCGCCTTTGATGTCGCTGATAGCTTGAGTGCAGGCGAGCGTATTGATGCCGTCGATGTTCATCGCGCAGGAACCGCAGATGCCTTCGCGGCAAGAGCGACGAAACGTCAGTGTCGGGTCAATCTCATTCTTGATCTTGATGAGCGCGTCCAGAACCATCGGGCCGCAGGCGTCGAGATCAATCTCATCTGTGTCCAGACGAGGGTATTGCCC
>JAKSDN010001190.1 GCA_022360075.1 Kiloniellales bacterium
CGACCGCTTGCCGCTACATCTTCTTTCGCATCGACGACGCGGCGAGGGGGCGCGCTTGGCTGCAAGAGTTGACCGACGACGTGACGAGCCATGCGCGCTACGCCAACGGCGACGTCGAGAACGGCACGCTCAATCTCGCGTTCAGTGTCTGGGGGCTCAAGGCCCTCGGTCTCTCCGACGAGATTGTCGAGACCTTCCCCCATGCCTTCTGCGAGGGCATGCAGGCCCGCGCGGCGAAGCTGGGCGACGTCGGCCCGAGCGCGCCGGACAAGTGGGAAGGCAAGCTCGGCAGCCAGGAGATTCACGTCCTCGTCGCCGTCTCCCACAACTCGGTCGCGGAATGCCAACGTCAGCACGGTTGGCTGACCTCGGTCACCGAACAGATCGGCGGAGTCGAGGAAGTCCATTGCGTGGCCGCGGAGGTGGTCTTCGAGCAGCGTTCTGGCTGCCCCTCGGCCCACTTCGGCTATGTCGACCCGATTTCTCAGCCCGCGATCGAGGGTTTCGATGACGAAGCCAGACCCGGCGACGGTGCGCTCAAGCCGGGCGGCGGCTGGCGCTCGATCAAGCCGGGCGAGTTCCTGCTCGGCTACGAGAACGAGCTGGGCGAACGCACGGCGACGCCGGGACCCGTCGGGCTTTGCGACAACGGCACCTTCATCGTCTTCCGCAAGGCCTATCAGGACGTCGCCGGCTTCCGCGACTACCTCAAGCAGGGGGCGATGACGCTCTGGGGCGCGGACGACGAGGCACAGCAGGAGAAACTGGCGGCCAAGATCGTCGGCCGGTGGCGCTCTGGCTGCCCCCTGGCCCTGTCGCCCGACCACGACGACCCCGAGATCGCCGCCGACCCGCAGCAGGTCAACAACTTCGACTATTCGGACGACGCCGAGGGCCTGAAGTGTCCTTTAGGCGCCCATCTGCGGCGCACCAACCCGCGCGGCTCGAATTTGTCCACACCCATCGATATCAACCGCAAGCGCCTGCTGCGACGCGGTCTCGAGTACGGCCCACCGCTGCCGGAGGGCACGCCCGACGACGGCGTGGACCGCGGACAGGCCGGCGTCTTCGTCATCGCCGACATCGAGCTGCAGTTCGAGTTCATCCAGTCCGAATGGGTGGGCAAGGGCGACTTCATCGGCCTGCCGACCGAGGAGAAGGACCCGCTCGTCGGCGCCAACGGTGATGGCGGGCAGTTCACGGTGCCCGGCGCCGACATGCCTTTCCTCTTCGACTTGAAGCAGTTCGTGACGGTTCGCGGTGGGGAGTACTTCTTCGCGCCCGGAATCGCGGCCCTCAAGGGCATCGCCGACAAGCAGTTCTGACAAGGAGAGCGATTATGGATCAAATGGCGCAGCATCCCCTCGAGATCGTGCCGCCGGAAGAGGCGGAAATGATCGAACGCGTCACGGCGCTTCAGATCGAGATGATGAAGGCGGGCGACCCGAAGAAGCGTGGCCAACATCCCAGGCACCAGGCGCTGCTGCGCGGCGTCTTCGAGGTCGCGGCCGATGTGCCCAACGGCATGCGCGTCGGCGTCTTCGCCAAGCCAAAGAAGTACGAGGCCCTGGTGCGCATATCGACCGGTCCGATGCCCAAGGAGTCGGATCCCAATCCGCATGCCGTCGCGATCAAGCTGCTGGACGTCCCGGAGTCTCCTCACGGCACCCAGGATTTCATCATGCTGGATCAGCCGACCTTCTTCATCGGCAATGTTGCGGAGTACGTGCAGTTCTTCGAGGCGGCAGTGAAGGACCCGAGCGCCGCGGCCTACTTCAAGAGCCGGCCGCGGGAGTTTGGCCTGAACCTGACTTTCAACGTGGTCATCGCCAGTCAGATGGAGCGGCAGTATTGGTCGGAGGTGCCGATCGCCATGGGTGGCGGCGCGGCCCGGCTGACGCTGATCCCGGACCTGGAGAACGTCTCCGGAAGAGACCCCGCGACGACGGCCAACGGGCTGCGCGCGGCGCTCGAGGAGCACTTCGTGAAGAACCGTAAGGAAGCGAAGTTCTCGTTCGCGGCCCAAGCCTACGTCGACGAGCAGACGACGCCGATCGAGGACGCGACCTCGCTCTGGCCAACCCCGTTCGAGATTATCGCGACCTTGACGCTGCCGGCGCAGGACTTCACCGGAGACGCGCAGTTCGAACTCGGCGAGCGGATCTCCTACACGCCGTGGCACTGCCTGCCCCAGCACCGTCCGCTCGGCGGTATCCAGCGCTGCCGCAAACGCATCTACGAGGAAAGCCAGCGTTTGAGGCACAACCTCAACGGTGTCACCTACCGCGAGCCGACCAAGGACGACTACGCGAAGCTTGGAAAGTACCTCTAACCGCCGGCGCGCAAGCCGGCCGATAGGAAGGATCGTGCAATGACGACGAACGAGAAGGTCGAATACAAGGAGCTGGAGTCGAGCAAGCTCTTGAACCGGCTGGTATTCAGGTTCACCGGAATCCTGGGCCTGACCACCGGGATTGGCGTGATCGCCTGGGGCGTATGGAGCCTAATCGCGACGATCGCGACCTTCGTGTACGAAGAGAGCGGTCTCTCGACTGAAGAGATCCTGATCAACAATGCCTTCAACGAGGGTCTGCTTCTGAGCGCCATCGTCATCGCGCTCGGCGTCATCGTCCTGGAGATCAAGAAGGTCCAGGACCTGATGTTGAACGCCGCCGATGGACAGTCGAACGATCAGGCCGACTGAGCCGTCGCCAGACCCGCAGGAATGAGAGCGGAGATCATGTACGACCTGCTTGTTATCGGGGCGGGCCCCGCGGGGATTGCCGCCACCGAAAGGGCCACCCGCCTGGGGGCCAAGGTCTGCCTCGTCGATGCACGCCGTGCCGGCGGGACGGATGCGGTCAGCGGCGTCGTTCCCGCCAGGACGCTCGCCTACATCGCGCACCTGAAGCGCACCGCCGATCAGCTTGGCCGCTATGGCATCGTGACCGGGAAGCCTCGGGTCGATATGGCGCGTGCACTCGGACGCTGTCGAGAAGTGGTCGACGAGATCCATGCCGGCAAGGAGACGCTCGCACGTGCACTGGGCGAAGGCCGCAATCTGACGGTTCTCGAGCATGCGGGTGAGGCGAGATTCTCGGATCCGCACAGGCTCGTTCTGGGCGACGGCCGGGTGCTCGAAGCCAAGAGCTTCGTTATCTGCACCGGCGGGCACCCGCGGCGTCCGAGCTTTCCCGGCGGCGAGCTCGCCCTCGTTCCGAGTGACCTATGGAACGCGGAGCGGCCGCTGCCGCACTCGGCGGTGATCCTGGGCACCGGGCATACGGGCATTCAGGTCGCATCGATCCTGGCGGATTTCGGCTGCAAGGTCTCCATCCTGGAGCGCGGCGTCCGCATTCTGTCGCACGAAGACCACGACTTGGCGGATGCCATCGAGCTCGCCTTCGTCGAACGCGGAATCGGCATCGTAACAGAGGTGGAGGCCGTCAAGTCGATCGGCAAGCGCGGTCACTTCCTGATCCTTCGCTACGCTAAGGACGGTGACGATTTGGAGATCAACTGCAATGCCGTGGTCGCGTCGCTCGGCTGGGTCCCGAACACCGCCTCGATTGGCCTCGAGGCGGCCGGCGTGGCGCTGAACCCACGCGGCTTCATCGAGGTCGACGACAGCCTTAAGACCTCGCAGCCGCACATCTACGCGGCCGGCGACGTGACCGGTCGCATGATGCTGGTGACGGGCGCGATGCACGAGGGCTACGTCGCGGCCGGCAACGCGCTGAACGGGTCCACCGATCCGGTGCGGCATCAGGTCGTCTCGACAGGCGGCTACCCCTATCCCGAGCACGGCTCGGTCGGCATGACCGAAGCCAGGGCCAGGCAGTTCCACGACTGCGAGATCTCGCTGGTTCCTTATCGCGAGAACCCGCGGGCTATCATCGACGGCAAGACCTTCGGCTTCTGCAAGCTGATCGTCGATCGCAAGAGCCACCGGATCCTCGGCGCCCATGTCGTCGGCGAGCGCGCCGTCGAGGTAGTACAGCTCGTGGCCGCCGGCATGGCGACCGGGCTGCGCGTCGAGCAGCTCGCCGCCCTGGACCTCGCCTATCCCACCTACGTGCAGATCGTCGGCGAAGCCGCCTACCGGGCCTGCTTGGCGCTCGGCATCGAGCTGCACGAGAACCGGCCACCGGCGGCAGAAATCGCCGGCGCCGCGTGACGCGCGAAGCACGGGAGTACGGTGAGCACGATGTTCGACAGGGATCTCGATTGGCCCACCCAGTCCGCGGCCCTGGGCTGCTTGGCTCGCTACAGGCACAGTCTCCTCCTCGGCGCGCTCGTCGTTCTTCTGCTGGCTTCGCCCCTGATCGACGACGGGGGTTCCGGTGGCATCCTGCTTTCCGCCTTGTTCTCGAAGGTCCTGGCGGTCGGCACGCTCGCAGTCAGCCGAAACCAGCGCGACCTCGTGATCATCTCCGGCTTGTCGGCCGTATGGCTGTACATGACGTGGCTGCATCCCGCCTGGTCGGGGAGCGCCGCCGACGAGCTCGCTGGTGCGATTCTCACGCTCTGCACGCTCTACATGGCGGGCGTGCTGTTGCGCAGCGTTCTGACAGCCGAGCGCGTCAGCTACGACGTGATCAGCGGCGCAATCGCGGTCTATCTGCTGCTCGGGGTCGCCTGGGCGGTCATCTACGTGATGATCGAGGGTCTCGTCCCGGGCTCTTTCGCGCTGGCGGAGCAGGGCAGAGGGACAATCTGGGACCAGCTTCTCTATTTCAGCTTTACGACGCTGACGACGCTCGGCTACGGCGACGTCGCACCCCTCAGCCCCTTGGCCCGGATCTGGGCGGTCTTCGAGGCGATCTGCGGCACGCTGTTCCTTGCCGTGCTGATTTCCCGCCTGGTCGGGCTCTATGGCCCCGAGGCCGGGGAACCGGAGAGCCCGAGCGAGCGCTGATCGCGCTTCCGACCACGGCCTTGACGATGTCGCGAACCGGCCATTCGGACGGATCTTGTGAGATAGGCCACAGGTGATCGCGGGCTGACCCGCCGACTATCACATCAGCTTCATGACCCCGGGTTATGGTCCTGGACCGATGGCCTCGCGGCGGCGCGTTCAGACGAGTGGGAGGCAGAGTGATGGCGGAAGGAGCATGGCCAAGGCGACTCGGGACCCTTTGGGTCTTGCTGGCATTCCTCGTTTTCTCGCCGCATTCCGTCCGGGCTCAAGAACGGCTGGGCAGCTTCAACATCGATCGGGGCAAGGTTTCGATCTCCGGCATCTCCTCGGGCGCCTTCATGGCGAATCAATTCCACGTCGCCCACGCCGAGCTGATCATGGGCGCGGGGATCGTGGCGGGCGGCCTCTACGGTTGCGCCGTCTTGAGGGTCGATGCCACGAACAAGGCGCTCGATGCGACGGTGTCGCGCGCCCTCGATCGTTGCATGGCCGCGAAGGCACCGCTCGACTCGGTCGAGACCTACGTCGAGCGTATGCGGTTACTCGCCGCGGCCGGCACCATCGACCCGCTCACCGCGCTCGCAGGCGATAAGGTTTATCTCTTCACCGGCCGGGCGGACAGCGTGGTCGCTCCCGACACGGTCGAGCGCGCCGCCGAGGTCTATCGCGCGGCCGGGATCGCGGAAGAAGACTTGATGCTCCAGAAGTTCCTGGAGGAGCGCTCCGCCGACACGGGTGCCGGTCATTCCTGGGTCACGGACGACTGCTGCCAGCGCTGCCCGGCCAACGAGACGCCCTATATCAACGACTGCGACTACGATCAGGCCGGCGCCATCCTCCAGCACATCTACGGCGCGCTGCGACCGAAGGCGACAACGCTTTCCGGCCGCTTCGTCGAGTTCTCCCAGACCGAGTTCCTACCCGGCGGTCAGGCGGCAGCGCAGGGGCTGCATGAGACGGGCGTAGCCTACGTCCCGGAGACCTGCGCGGCGGGCGAGCGCTGCGCGCTTCATGTGGTCCTGCACGGCTGCGAGCAATCCACGGAGGTCTTGGGCGATACCTTCTACAAGAACGTCGGCATCAACGAATGGGCCGACAGCAACGCCATCGTCGTGCTCTATCCTCAGGCGGCGAGCGTCGACCGGGCGACCCTGGACGCCGCCTTTCCCGACCGCAAGTTCGGCAACGCCTTCGCGGTCAATCCCCATGGCTGCTGGAACTGGTGGGGCTACGCCCACGACACGCGCTTTGCCCTGAAGGAGGGTGTCCAGATCACGGCGCTCTACGCCATGATCCGGCGGGTGATGGGGGAGGGGGGTGGGTGACCTACGCATATTGGCTCTGGCATTGCCGCCACATGCCGCACACCTCTTCCTGATAGTGAAAAAACTTGTAGCGCTGGAAAGCGATCGTGCGTCCTTCGAGACGCCCGCTATCGCAGGCTCCTCAGGATGAGGACATTTCTTTGTGCCACGAAGACCCTTCCTCATCCTGAGGAGCGCCCGTAAGGGCGCGTCTCGAAGGACGCACGGTGCTTTTGCAGCGCCATGCGAATGTTCGAGCCAATAGACTCACGAGCTCAGCGCCTGTTGAAGGGTGAGGGGAAGGGACGAACACCCGAGGCCGCATTCGAAGTCGCCGTCGCCCTCCGGCGCAACCCGCCGTCACTTGACCG
>JAKSDN010001457.1 GCA_022360075.1 Kiloniellales bacterium
GTCGTCGAGGAGCTCAAGGCCGTCTTCGATCCCCAGGGCGGCGCCTGGCAGGGCGGCAAGTACGTGCCCTCGCTGCTGGCCGCCATCGGCGCGGTCATCGAGCGCCACATGGTCGACATCGGCTTCCTGCCGAGCCCCGAAGGCGCGAGCGGCGACGGCGTCGAAGACCAGGTCGTCAACCTCTCGCCGAGCGCAAAGCCGGGCATCGTCCATCGCCAGTGCCCGAAGTGCGGGGCCGCGGCCCTGACGCGCCAGGAGGGCTGCGACCTCTGCACCGCCTGCGGCTATTCGAAGTGCAGTTGAGCGGGGATTGTCGATTCTGAACCTTGATGTTGGGTGCCTGTTGACCCCATTTCCCTCGTAAGAGGGGCAAAAGTCCGGGCGAGAAGAGATCGGTGTTCTTCGACAGGATCGGCGAGAGGCTTGGAGCGCTGGACAAACAGCCTGCGTGCTTCGAGACGCGCTCTGTCGAGCGCTCCTCAGCATGAGGAACAATCTTAATGCCATCAAAGGCCTTCCTCATGCTGAGCTACTGAGTCTATTGGCTCGGAATTCTGACCGGGGCTGCATGCCAGTCCCCAATCAACTCCATCGCTCTCTCTAGGGATGCGGAGGAAAGAGTGATTGTGAACGGCTGGGGCGCTTTGCGTTTATCCTGAATCAGCGATGGCCACCTGGCCGACCATCTCCAGGAAGCCGGACATAGCGCCAGTCATGAGCGCGTCCTTGCGCCGGATGAAGCAGGTCGGCAGGACGGCACTGCCTGCCGGCAACGGGTGGATCGCGAAGCGGCCCCGATAGCCGGAGCGCTCGACCACCGCGCGGGGCAGCAGGGTCATGCCCATGCCGGCCCCGACACAGCCGAGGATGCCGTCCAGGGTGCCGAACTCCATCAGGCGGATCGGCAGAAGCCCGCTGCTGCGCGCCCATTGCTCGGCCCAGGTGCGGTAGGTGCAGCCCTCACGAAAAACCAGGAGCGCGCGCCGCTTCAGCGCCTCCGGGCGGCGGCAGCCGGGCTCCGTCACCAGCACCAGCTCCTCGACGAAGATCGGTTCGCAGACCAGGTCGGGGTGCTCGATCGCGCCAGCGACGAAAGCGCCGTCGATCTCGAAGGCCAGGGTCCGCTCGACCAGGGCTTCGGTGGTCCCGGTCGACAGCATGATCTCGACCTCCGGGAAGGCTTCGTGGTAACGCGCCAAAGGGGCCGGCAAGCGGACGGCGGCCGTGGTCTCCATGGAGCCCAGCCGCAGGCTGCCGCCGCGGCCATCGAGGTCGGAGACCGCCTGCTCGGCCTCCTCGAGCAGGCGCAGGATCGTCTCGGCGTAGCTCATCAGGGCCCGCCCGCCCGGCGTCAGGCTGATGCCACGCGGCTTGCGGTAGAACAGGGCCGTGCCGAGCTGTGCCTCCAGCCCCTTGATGCGCGCGGTCACATTGGACTGCACGCAATGGAGCCGCGCCGCCGCGCCCGAGAGGCTGCCGCTTTCCGCGACCGCCTTGAAAACTTCCAGATCGCCGGTCTTTAGCATCATAAATTTTTAAGTTGTCGATCACTAAATATCATTTGAAATGATAGTTAGGGTGGATCAGATTGGCAAGTCACGGCCGGACCCGTGGCCTCGGAGCCCCCCAGGAGCCGCCATTGCCTGCCTCCCCAGCGCCGTCGATTGTCCGCCCGCTGATCGGCGGTGTTGCCGCGCTTGCGGTCGCGATGGGCGTGGGCCGCTTCGCCTACACGCCGATCCTGCCCGCCATGCAGCAGGATGTCGGCTTCGGCAGCGACGTGGCCGGGCTGCTGGCCTCGCTCAACCACCTGGGCTACTTCCTGGGTGCCTTCGCGGCGGCGATTCCGGGCGCGGGAAGCCGGCGCCTGGCGCTGCGCTTCTGCCTGCTGACCAGCCTCGGCACCACGGCGGCCATGGCCTATGGTGACTCGGTCGTGCTGTGGGCGGTGCTGCGCTTCGTCTCCGGCCTGGCGAGCGCCGGCATTTTCGTGCTGGCCGTCAGCACGCTGCTCGAGACCATCACGCAGCACGGCCGGCCGGGCCTTTCGGGCTATCTCTTCAGCGGCGTCGGTCTCGGCATCATCGTCTCGGGCCTGGTCGTGCTCCTGCTGGGCGACGCGTTCGTGTGGCGCTTCGACTGGCTCGGCCTCGGCCTGGTCTCCGCCTTGCTGGTCCTGCCGGCCTGGCTCTGGGTCGGCGATCGGGGTCCCGAGGACACTGGTCCCGCCCCCGGCCCACAGCCGGCGCCGCGCCGCTTCCCGTTGCCTGCGCTCTATCTCGCCTATTTCTGCGAGGGCGGCGGCTACATCGTCAGCGGCACTTTCCTGGTCGCCATCGTGCAGGGCCTGCCCGACCTGGCCGGCCTGAGCGAGCTGGCCTGGGTAGTCGTCGGCCTGGCCGCCGCCCCCTCCTGCCTGCTCTGGGCCTGGGCGGCGCAGCGGCTCGGGACCGTCGGCGCCCTGATCACCGCCCATCTGGTCCAGGCCTTCGGCATCCTGCTGCCCCTGATGTCCGGCGGCGCACTCGCCGTCATCGGCGGTGCCATGCTCTTCGGCGGCACCTTCATGGGCATCACGACGCTCGCCGTCAGCTTCGCCGGCGCGATCGCGCCCGCCCGGCGCGCGCGCGCGGTCGGCTTCGCCACGGCCTCCTTCGGCCTCGGCCAGATTATCGGCCCCTTCGTCGCCGGCGCCATGGCGGAGCGCTCGGGCAACTTCGACGAGGCGCTGATGATGGCGGCGGCCGTGGTCGCCGTCGGCGCCGTCCTGCTGGCGCTCGGCGCAGCCTGGGCACGCAGCCGGGCCGCAGCCCCGGTTCCCGACCCGGAGGGTTAGCGACAGTCTGGGATTTGAGCCTGCTCAATGGAAGTCGCCACCTGATGTAATCCTCGCACAAGCGCCGCGGCGCGCCGATCCGGGGATCCATGGCGGACAGCGGACCCGGACCCATTCATGGATCCTCGGGTCGGCGCTGCGCTTCGCCCGAGGATGACAATCCTGATGCGTGTGCTTGAGGGCTCCGGGCGGCGCGTGTTCCGTAGCTACCTACTTCACCCGCCGGCGGCGGAGATTGGCGCGCAGCTCGACCAGGCGGAGCAGTTGGCGAAGGTTGCCGGCGCCAAGGCCGAGCGCTTCCAGATGATGCATCGTGTTGATCAGATAATCGCGGCCCGAGCCGCGTTGGCCATGGCCTTGGGCGATCAGGACCGCGGTCTCTTCCAGGCTCAGGCGGCCGGTGTACTGGTCGTGCGCGCGGTCGACCACGAAGCCCAGGGCGTCGATGCTGCCGGTCTCGGTCGTCAACGGAAGCCAGCGCGGGATGTAGACGCCGGTGATCATCTCGCGCTTGTAAAGATAGTCGAGCACCGCCTCGCCCTCGGCGGCCGGCACCCGGAAGGCGAGGCCCCGGCAGGAGCCGCCGCGATCGAGCCCAAACACCAGGCCGGGCCGCTCGGGCGTGCCGCGGTAGCGGTGCGAGTAGACGCAGAAGCGCCTGTGGTAGCCGAAGAGATGGGCGCGGCGCACCTCGAGGTGGGGAAAGCCGGGGTTCCACATGAGTGAGCCGTAGCCGAAGACCCAGAAGTCCTCGAATGGCGGCAGCACCACCCGGTCGCGCTTCTTGATCCGTACCGTCAGCGGCCGCGCGCTCGAGAAGCCGGCCTTCGCCCTTGCCATGAGGTCGTTCCGCGCCTCCCCCGCGCCCCCGCACGCAGCCCACGGCATCATATCGGCGCGGCTTGGCGGGGGCAAAACACACGCAGGCCGTTTGGGCACGACAAGAGGCGATCGACGCCTTTATGATCGCGCCCATCATGTCGTTGCGCCGCCTCTCCCTTGTCGCGCTGGCCCTCCTGCTGGTCGCGCTCGCCGGCCTGTCGGGCCTCTGGCTCTGGTCGGCCGAGCAGCTCGAGCAGGGCGTCGCGCGCTGGGCCGATAAGCAGCGCGAGCGCGGCTACCGGATCAGCTACCAGGGCCCATCGATCGACGGATTCCCGGTCCAGCTCGAAGCGCTCTTCGAGACCCCGGAGGTTGCCTCGCCCAAGGGTTGGCGCTGGAGCGGACCGCCGGTCTCGGGCCGCTCGCAGATTATGGCGCCGACGACCATCGAGGCCCGCTTCCCCGGCCTTCACCGGGTGACGAGCGAAGATGCCGAGATGCCGCTTCAGGCCGAGCTGGAAGCGGCGAGCGCGACGGCCCTGATCGACCTCGATGGCCGGGGACGGGTCGAGAGCGCCGAGGCCGCGCTCGGCGGTGTCGCCCTCGAGGCGCCGAAGATCGGCGCGCTGCTCGTCGACCGCCTGGTCGCCGGTTTCGGGCCCTGGAAACAGCCCGAAGCGGGTCAGGCGGCGACCATGAAGCTCGCCGGCGAGGCGAGCGGCATCCTGCTACCCGATCAGGGCGCGACGCCGCTCGGGCGCAAGCTGGAGAGCGTCGAGCTCGACGCCACGCTGCACGAGGAGATTCCTGACGCAAAGCCGCGCCCGGCCCTCGTGCAGTGGCGCGATGCCGGCGGCAAGCTCGACGTTCATCGCGTCATGTTCGTCTGGGGGCCGCTCACGCTCGAAGGCGACGGCACGCTCGGCCTCGACCAAGAGCTGCGGCCGTCGGGCGCACTGAAAGCCCGCATGAAGGGCTTGAAGGAAACCATCGGCGCCCTGGAAGCGGCTGGAAAACTCGATTCGGGGCAAGCCCTGGCGCTCAACCTGACGGTCGGCGCGCTCGCCTCCTTGAGCAGCGGCTCGAACGATCCGAACAGCCCCGAGGTCGTGCTGCCGGTCACGTTGCAGGAGGGTCGCCTGTTCCTGGGTCCGGTTCCGTTGTTGCGGCTCGATCCGGTTCTCTAGGATCGAAGCTGCCGGCCTGATGCGCCTCGACGACGCCGCGCCGGATCGCACGCGTGCGGCGGAACAGCGATTCCAGCACCTCGCCCTCGCCCCAGCGGATCGCCCGTTGCAACGCGGTCAGATCTTCCGAGAAGCGCTGCAGGATCTCCAGCACGGCCTCGCGGTTGTTCAGGAAAACGTCGCGCCACATGATCGGATCTGAAGCGGCGATACGGGTGAAGTCGCGAAAACCGCCCGCCGAGAACTTGATCACCTCGCTGCGGATGTGGTCCTCGAGGTCGCTTGCCGTGCCGACGATGGTGTAAGCGATGAGATGCGGCAGGTGCGAGGTCATCGCCAGGATCTTGTCGTGCTCGGCGGCGTCGATGATCTCGACGGTCGAGCCGCAGGCGCGCCACATGGCGGCGATCTTGTCGACGGCGGCCTGGGCGGTGCCGGGCGGTGGCGTCAGGACACACCAGCGGTCCTCGAAGAGTTCGGCGAAGCCGGCCTCGGGGCCGGAGTGCTCGGTGCCGGCGATCGGATGGCCGGGCACCAGGTGCACCCCTTCGGGCAGCTGCGGGCCGAGGTCGCGGATCGCCGCCTGCTTGACCGAGCCGACGTCGGTGACGATGGCGCCGGGCGCGAGTGCCGGCGCGATGGCCGCGCCGATGTCGGCGTAGGTGCCGAGCGGCGAGGCCAGGATCACGAGATCGGCGTCGCGCACCGCTTCCGCCGGGTCGGCGTGCGCGCTCTGGGCCAAACCCAGCTCCAAGGCCTTGGCCCGGGTCGCCTCGCTGCGGGCACAGGCGGTCAGCTCTTCGGCCAAGCCATGCCGAACCAGGGCGCGCGCCAGGGAGGAGCCGATCAGGCCAATGCCGATGAAGGCGGCGCGCCGGAACAAGGGCTGCGCCTGGGCCGCCGCCTCCGGCATGCCCGCTTCGGGCTTGGCTGCGTTGAGGCCGGTCATGCCGGGAAGTCCGCCAGCGCCTCGACCACGGCCTGCATCTCCGCCTCCGTGCCGATGGTCACGCGCAGGCAATCGCCAAGGCCGTAGGCGCCCATGGCCCGCACCAGGACGCCCCGGCTCTTCAGATGCGCCGCCGCGGCCGCGGCATCGCGGCCTTCTTCCTTGGCGAAGCGCAGCAGCACGAAATTGCCGACCGACGGCAGGACCTCCAAGCCACGCTCGATCGCCTGGGTGCGGAACCAGGTGAGCTGCGCGGCATTGTGGGAGCGCGAGCGGGCGACGTGATCCTGGTCGCGCAAGGCCGCCACGCCGGCCTGCTGGGCGGCGGCGGTCACGTTGAAGGGCCCGCGGATCCGGTTCAGCACGCCGGCCACCTCCGGGGGGCAGTAGGCCCAGCCGAGCCGCAGGGACGCCAGGCCGTAGATCTTCGAGAAGGTGCGCAGCATGACGACATTGTCGTGCGCGCGGACCAAGGCGGCACCGTCCTCGTAGTCCGCGGCGGTCACGTACTCGGCATAGGCGGCGTCGATGGCGAGCAGCACCGAGTCCGGCAGGCCGCGGCGCAGGCGTTCGAGCGCGGCGCCGGAAAGGTAGCTGCCAGTCGGATTGTTCGGATTGGCGAGGAAAACGATCCGCGTGCGCGTGCTGACCCGCGCCAGCAGCGCGTCGACATCGGCGGTCAGATCGCGCTCGGGCGCCGGCACCGGGACCGCGCCGGCCGCGCGCGCGGCGATCGGATACATGAGGAAGCCGTGGGTCGAATGCAGCACCTCGTCGCCCGGCCCGACGTAGCCGCGCACCAGCAAGGCGATCAGCTCGTCCGAGCCGGCGCCGCAGACCAGGCGCTCCGGCTCCAGGCCGTAGATCTCGGCCAGGGTCTCGCGCAGGCTTGCCGAGGCGCCGTCGGGATAGCGGTGCAGCTCGTCCTGGTGGGCGACATAGGCGGCCTGGGCCTGCGGGCTCGGGCCAAGCGGGTTCTCGTTGGAGGCCAGGCGGATGACCCGGTTGGCCCCGGGGATCGCCGCCTCGCCCCCGACATAAGCCTCGATGTCGAGGATGCCGGGACGCGGGATCGGTGCCATTACGAAACGCTTTCGAGCGGCGGCGCCACGAGCCGCTCTTCGGAGAGCGGCACCGCGTAGCCGCCGATCGCCCAGCAATGGCTGAGCAGATCGGCACCGGGGTTGACGAGCCGGCCGATGCGCGGATCGCTGTCGCTCAGGTAGCCTTCGACCTCGACCAGGTGGAGCCGACGCTCCGGCGCCTCCTCCCAGGTCTGGATGTCGAGCACGGCAAAGCCGCTGTCGCCGAGCAGCGTCCTCAGCGCGCTGCGTGACAAGGGCTCGGGCGTCTCCAGGGCGAGAAAGCCCCGGTCTTCGCCGCTCTGCTCGGGCTGGGCCAGGGCGATCGCCAGGCCATCGGGTTCGTCGGCCCGGGCAAGCGGTACCGCGGTGAAGGGCAGGCGCGCGACGATCCGCGGTACGGTGTCACCGTCGCGCGCCAGATGGCGCCACCAGGGGTTGCTCTCCTCGCTGCGCGGTAGCGGCAGCACGCCGACCGTGACCTCGCCCTCGCTGACCGCACGCAGCACGCTGGTGTTGGACTCGAGGCCCCGGACCGGCGTCTGCGAGCCGAAGTGGTCGCGCGCCAAGCGGCCGAGGTCGACATCGTCCTCGATCACGCTGGCCGCCACCGAGAAGGGCCCCTGGAGGGCGATGAAGGCGTTGATGATCTCGCGCCAGATCCGCACCAGGACCGGGCGCGGAAAGTCGCCCTGGTGGCGCGCCACGAGGCGGCGCAGGATCTGCGCCTCGCGCCCGGGCCGCATCGCCGGGCCGTTGCCTGCCTTGGTCGCGCCGATCGCCCGCCCGATCTCGGTCCGACGCATGATCAGATCGTGGATGGCGTCGTCGATCTCGTCGATCTCCCGGCGCAAATCGTCGAGCGATGCGTTTCCGGCAGGCATGCGTTTCGGTACCGTTTGGGATTCGGGGCGACTAGAGATAGTCGGAGCAGGGTACAAAATCAAAGAAAACCTTGGGCAACGAAAGCGTTGACAGGCCGCAGTCCAGGTCCCTAGCTATCCCTAGCCGAAGCCACTGCCCCGCTTGGGCCACCCCTGGACAGGCCAGAGCGCCAAGCCGAGCCATGACCATAAGCGCGTCCGACGAGACGCTTGCAGAAAAGCCGATCAAGGCGCCCAGCCAGACCGTAGAGCTCGGCAAGCAGCAGCCCCTGCGCCTGGACTGCGGCGTCGAGCTCGGCCCTTTCACGCTGGCCTACCAGACCTATGGCCGGCTCAACAGCGCGCGCTCCAATGCCATTCTCGTGTTCCATGCGTTGACCGGCGACCAGTTCCTCGCCGGCAAGCATCCGGTGACCGGCAAGGAGGGCTGGTGGAGCCGCATGGTGGGCCCGGGCCTGCCGATCGATACCGAGCGCTTTTTCGTGATCTGCGCCAATGTGATCGGGGGCTGCCTGGGCACGACCGGGCCGAAGGAGATCAACCCGGCCAGCGGCGAGCCCTGGGGCCTGAGCTTTCCGGTCATCACCATCGCCGACATGGTCCGCGCGCAGGTTCAGTTGCTCGACCATCTGGGCATCGAGCGGCTGTTCTGCGTGACCGGCGGCTCCATGGGCGGCATGCAGGCGCTGCAGTTCGTGGCCAGCTATCCCGAACGCGTGTTCTGCGCCATCCCGATCGCAACGGCGGCCCATCACACGGCCCAGAATATCGCCTTCCACGAGGTCGGGCGGCAGGCGATCATGGCCGACCCGGACTGGTGCGGCGGCGCCTACCAGAAGCACGGCAAGAACCCGCATCGCGGGCTCGCCGTCGCGCGCATGGCCGCGCACATCACCTATCTCTCGGAGCCCGCCCTGCACCGCAAGTTCGGCCGGCGCCTGCAGGACCGCGCGCAGATCACCTACGGCTTCGACGCCGACTTCGAGGTCGAGAGCTATCTGCGCCACCAGGGCATCAGCTTCGTCGAGCGCTTCGACGCCAACTCCTACCTCTACATCACGCGGGCGATGGACTACTTCGACCTGGCCGCCGAGCACGAAGGCGTGCTGGCCAAGGCCTTCGCGCGCACGCCGGTGCGCTTCTGCGTGGTCTCCTTCACCAGCGACTGGCTGTTCCCGACCTCGGAGAGCCGCCAACTGGTGCGCGCGCTCAACGCCGTGGCCGCCGACGTCAGCTTCGTCGAGATCGAGAGCGACAAGGGCCACGATGCCTTCCTGCTCGACGAGCCCGAGTTCCGGGCAACGCTGAGCGGCTTCCTCGCCGGCTCGGCCGAGCTCTGCGGCCTGCGCCTGCGGTGACGCCGAATCCATGAGCCCGCTCGATGCCACGACCGCGCGGCAGGGCGCCAAGATCCGCGCCGATCTGCAGATCATCGCCGACATGGTCGACGCCCGCGCCCGCGTGCTCGACATCGGCTGCAGCGACGGCGCGCTGCTCGACTATCTGACCCGCTTCAAGCAGGTCAAGGGGCGCGGCATCGAGCTCAGCCAGGAGGGCGTCAACTCCTGCGTCGGCCATGGCCTCAGCGTGATCCAGGGCGACGCCGACACCGACCTCTTCGACTACCCCGACGGCGCTTTCGACTTCGTGATCCTCAGCCAGACCCTGCAGGCGACGCGCGACCCGAGGGTGGTGCTGGAGCAACTCGTGCGGATCGGCGATCACGCCATCGTTTCCTTTCCCAACTTCGGCCACTGGCGCGTGCGCCGCGCCCTGCTGCTGGGCGGCCGCATGCCTGTCACCAGCGCCCTGCCCGAGAAGTGGTACGAGACCCCCAACATCCACCTCTGCACGATCCGCGACTTCCTGGCGCTCTGCACCGATGTGGGCGTGACGGTCGAGCGCTTCCTCTCGCTCGACGACCGCGGCTGCCCGAAGCCCACCACCTCGCTCTGGCGCGCCAACCTGACCGGCCAGCACGGGATGTTCTTGCTCAGGCGGGGTTAGGGTCACGGGCCCGCTTCCTGTATTCTCTCGAGGCTATCCAGCTCCGGGAGGAATGCCCCATGCCCGACGTCATGGAGAAGACCCGACGCGAATCGGTCTACCAGCCAGAGCAGCAGGGTCTCAAGTTCCCGACCCTGCCGTCTTTCGCAAGCCATGCGGAGGAGCGCCGGCACCGCAAGGAGCGTTTGGCCGCGGCCTGTCGGGCCTTTGCGCTGCACGGCTTCGACTACGGCTTCGCCGGGCACATTTCCGTGCGCGACCCTGAGTATCCGGAGCTCTACTGGACCAATCCGATGGCGGTCCACTTCACCCAGGTCACGGTCTCCAAGCTGATCCTGGCCAACCACGAGGGCGAGGTGGTCGAGGGCGACTATGCCCTGAACCGGGCGGGCTTCGTCCTGCAC
>JAKSDN010000187.1 GCA_022360075.1 Kiloniellales bacterium
AGCCGCTTTCGCAACTGGGTGACGCCGGACGGCAGCCCAGGGCCGTCCGGCGAGGGCGGTTTCCAAGCTGAGCCCGGCCGCTATCACCTTTACGTCTCGCTGGCCTGCCCCTGGGCCCACCGTACTTTGATCTTCCGCAAGCTGAAGGGTCTCGAGTCCGTGATCGACGTTTCGGTCGTGCACTGGCATATGGCCGAGAACGGCTGGGAGTTCCGCGAGGGTCCCGGCGCGACCGGGGACCGGCTCAACGGCGCGCGCTATCTGCATGAGGTCTACACCCGCGCCGAGCCAAACTACAGCGGCCGGGTCACGGTCCCGGTCCTCTGGGACAAGCGACGCCAGACCATCGTCAACAACGAGTCCGCGGAGATCATCCGCATGCTGAACGGCGCCTTCGACGAATGGGGCGACGCCGCGCTCGACTTCTATCCGGCGGATCTGCGGCCGGCGATCGACGAGATCAACGCCGAGGTCTACGAGCACGTGAACAACGGCGTCTACAAGGCCGGCTTCGCGACCAGCCAGGAGGCCTACGAAGAGGCCTTCGCGGCGCTGTTCGGCACCCTCGACAAGCTCGACGCCCGCCTCTCCGGCCAACGCTATTTGGCCGGCCCGCGCCTGACCGAGGCGGACTGGCGGCTCTTCACCACGCTTTTGCGCTTCGATCCAGTCTACGTCGGCCACTTCAAGTGCAACCGCCAGCGCCTGGCCGACTACGCCCATCTCTGGGCCTATACCCGCGACCTCTACCAGGTGCCGGGAGTTGCCGAGACCGTGGACCTGCACCACATCAAGCAGCACTACTACGGCAGCCACAAGTCGATCAATCCGACCGGCGTCGTGCCAAGCGGCCCGGCCATCGACTTCGCCGAGCCGCACGGGCGCGAGGCCCTGGCCGCGTAATCTCTTAACCGAATGGCGACCCCATTGGTCCGACTCTGTGCGGCTTGCTAGACTGCGCCGCCACAGAGGACCGACAATACCAGTGCCCCTGCGCCCCAGAACCGCCCTGCCCTGCCTGCTCGCCGTTCTCCTGTGGGCCGCCAGCGCCCTCGGACAGGACGTCGAGCAACCCTTCGGGTTCCGCCTGACCGAGTGGAATCAGGCCCTCGAGGACGTCGCGCTCGAGGCGGAGAAACCCGACCTCACGTCCCAGCGCTCGCAGGAGCTGCGCGAGCGGCTGTTCGAGCTGAAAGACGACGTCGAGGCCGCCGGCGCCGACGCCCGGACTCCGCTCGCAGCGCTGCAAAGCCGGCTCGACGCCCTCGGCCCCGTGCCGGCCGAAGGCGCGCCGCCGGAGGCGCCCGACATCGCGGCCCAGCGTGAAAGCCTGAACCAGCAGATCGCCGAGATACAGGGGCGCGTCCAACAGACCGAGCTAACGCTCGCCCGCATCGCCGAGCTCAACGCCGAGCTGGTGTCCTTCGCCCGCGAAACGACGATTCAGCAGCTCCTGACGCTCTACCCCTTCCCGCTGAACCCGGCGAATGTCACGGTTGCGGTTCCGGAGTTCTTCCGCCACCTCGGCGCCTTGGCTCGCGCGCCGGCCGAGTGGTGGCGGCAGTTGCCCCCGGCGCAGCAGGACGTGGCCTGGGAGCGCCTGGGCTCGCGGCTGCTCATAATGGCGCTTCTGGCCATCGCCGTCGGCTGGATGCTGCGCCGCTATCTGCTCCGGCGCTTTGGCCGCGATCCGGCGATCGCCGAGCCCAGCTACACCCGGCGCCTCGGCGCCGCGGTGGTCGAGGGCGTGGCCAACGGGCTGATGCCCGCCTTCCTGTTCGGCGCCGTGCTCTACCGCGTGACTCAGGAATCGAGCTACCTGACCGGCCTGACCCAGGACATGGTAGCAGCCTTCTGCGGCGTGATGATCTTCTTCTTCCTGACCCGCGCCTTCGCGCGGGCGGGTCTCGCGCCCTACTTGCCGGCCTGGCGGATCGAGGACATCCCACCGGACAAAGCCAGGCAGATCTACCGGCTGGTGACGACGCTCGCCGCCATCCTCGCCGTCGACCTCTTCTTCCTGGTCTCGACGGAAGGCCTGGGGATCTCGCTCGAGCTGGAATCACTCTACGAGCTGGTCACCAACACCATCGAGGCCGCGCTGGTCATCGCGCTGATGCGGGTCCGGCTTTGGCAGAGCGAGCCCGAGGCGGAGGAGACCGACCCGGACGAGAAGACCTCGACGACGATCAGCCGCTTCTGGGGCTTCGTTCGCGTGGCCGTGATCCTGGTGGCGGCCGCCTCGATCGTCGCCTCCTTCCTCGGCTATGCGAGCCTCAGCGGCTATCTCACCAAGAACCTCGTGATCAGCGCGGTCATCATCGGCGGCCTCTACCTGATCCGCGGGCTGTTCCGCGAGCTTATCGGCGCGCTACTGCGCTCCTCCTTCATCCAGGTCCAGCTCGCCCTGAAACATCGCACGCGCAACGTCGTCAAGTTCTGGGCTCGCGCGCTCCTGGATCTGGTGATCGCCGTCATCGCCATCCTGCTGATCCTGCCCGGCTGGGGCGTGCCGAGCGCGGAGGTGCTGCGCTGGAGCGGCGAGACGCTCAAGGGCGTGACGATCGGTAACGTGACCATCTCGATCACCGACCTGGTCGCAGCCCTCGTCGTCTTCATCGTCACTGTCGTGATCACCCGCATGCTGCAGCGGGTGCTCTCCGATCAGGTGCTGCCGCAGACCAGCCTCGACACCGGCGTGCGGCACTCGCTATCCGCCGGCATCGGCTACATCGGCGTGATTCTCGCCGCGGCACTGGCGATCTCGACGGTCGGGCTCGACCTCTCGAACCTGGCGCTGATCGCGGGCGCGCTTTCCGTCGGCATCGGCTTCGGCCTGCAGACCGTGGTCAACAACTTCGTCTCCGGCCTGATCCTGCTGGTCGAACGGCCGATCAAGGTGGGCGACTGGATCATCGCCAGCGGCCACGAGGGCTTCGTCAAGCGGATCAACGTGCGCGCCACCGAATTGGAAACCTTCCAGCGGGCCTCGGTCATCATCCCGAACAGCGAGCTGGTCTCCACCTCGGTGATCAACTGGACGCACAAGAACAAGCTCGGCCGCGCCGAGGTGCCCATCGGCGTCGCCTATGGCTCGGACGTCGAGAAGGTCACCGAGGTGCTGATGGACTGCCTGCGCGCCGATCAGCGCATCCTGAAATGGCCCGAGCCCTTCGTCCTGTTCCAGGGCTTCGGCGACAGCTCGCTCGATTTCGAGGCGCGCGGCTACATCGGCGATGTGGAATGGGTCGTCGTCATCCAAAGCGATCTCCGCTATTCGATCTACAAGGCCTTGGCCGAGGCCGGCATCGAGATCCCCTTCCCGCAGCGCGACCTGCACCTGAAGGATGTCGACAAACTGGTCGGTGCCATGGGAAGCGAGGGGCAACGGCTAAAGCCGCCGATACCGGAGGCGTTCAAATCCCCGCCGAAGAAGCCGCGCGCGCGGCCCGCGCCCTCCACCGGCAGCGATCTGGACGGCGACGGGGAAGACTAGCCGGAACCAGGCAGAGAAAAGGTGGCGACCAGGGGCGCGTGGTGCGAACCCGCTACGGGCCGCTCGCCATTCATCGCT
Organism: Kiloniellales bacterium; assembly: GCA_022360075.1. The sequence continues at coordinate 3,575 of JAKSDN010000187.1, forward strand.
TCGTCACGCAGGGCTTCGTTGTGCACCTCGACGCTCTCCACAAGGCCGGCCAGAGCGGGCGATGCCAGCACATGATCCAACATCGCCGGCACACCGCCGTGAAGAACGGTGAAGCGCCGGGCTTTCGGAAGCCGCTCGGCCAGGTCGATCAGGCAGCGCGCCGCAAGCCCAGGATTGCCGGTGTCGCCCGGCGCGGCACAGAGAGTGCGCAACGGCATCTCCCGTTCCTTGGCGTTGAAGTCCCCCAGGACGGCGATCAGGGCCTCCGGCTCCCGGTCGAAGAGTGACTCGACCGCGAGCCGGGCTTCGAGCGCCTGGCCGCTGCGCTTGACCGTGGCCAGGAAGAAGCCTTCGGCCCAGCCGGCGGTCGTCATCCAGCTCAAGGGGGCCAGCTTCTGCCCGGCAACCGGCGCGGCCAGCGGTGCGCGCAGGTGCAGGTTGAGGACGTGCAGCCGCCGGCCATTGGGGAGCGCGATCTCGGCCTCGAGCACCGGCCGGTCCCATTCCACCGCGGCCGCTTCCGTCTCCGCCGGCTCCGCCGTCACCGTACGGTAGTGAGGCGCCGCGACCAGGCCGTGCCACAAGGAGCGCGATCCGACGATCGGATGGCGGCTCAGTAGCACGAGGTTGTGTACATCGGTGGGGCCCTTGCCGCTGCGCCCTTTGGAGACGGCGCGCTCGAAAGCGGCATAGGGTGTGCCCTCGAGCAGCCGGTCCAACGCGAGCAGTGCGCGCGGCCCGCCGCCCTTGGGGTGCTGGCTGTTGACCTCCTGCAGGCAGAGCACGTCCGCCTCGAGCCGCGAGAGCTGCCGCCGCAGGACATCGATCCGCGCGCTCAGCGGCGGCTCGAGGCCCGGCTTGTCGTCGAGGTTCTCGAGGTTGAAGGTGGCGAGGCGGAGCGACAGCGGCATGGCCGCCCGCCGGACTATTGCAGGACGGGTGCCAGATCCGAATCGAACAGCGCCAACAGCTCCATAACCTCGGCGCCGTCGCAGCCCTGCTTCTTGACCATGTCCTTCGCCTCGCGCTGTGCCGCCGTCAAGAGCCGCAATCGCTTGGCACCGATCTTGTGCTCGATGCGCGCGTGGATCACACCGGCCATGCGGCTATGCGCGTCCTGGTCGAAGCTCATCTTGCGGCACAGCTTGGCCGCCTCGATCGACCGGTGATAGCGGCTGTAGGTCGCCTCCGCCTCGCTATCGTCGGCGAGAACGGGCGCCCCGCTCACAAACGCTGTGGCCAAGAGAACGGCGGCCAGCGCCGCCCCTGCTGTCAGCTTTCGCACGATGATCGCACTCCCGGGTTGCCTTGCGTTTCCTGACACGGGGCCCTTGGGGGTGAGCCCTGATTATCGGCCGCACGCTCCGTTGCCTACATGGCGGAGGCGCCGC
>JAKSDN010000900.1 GCA_022360075.1 Kiloniellales bacterium
CATCTCGTCGACGATGGCGTCGGCCGGCTTCAGGCTGTCGCGCCAGATGCCGGGCTCGCCGTGGATGCCCATGCCCATCCCCATCTCCTCGGCGCCCAGCTAGAAGGTCGGCTTGCCGGCCCGGGGCACGGTGCAGGGCGTCAGCGCCATGCCGATGGAGCGGCAGGCCTCGGCGGTCTTCTGTGCGACGCGCGTGACCTCGTCGAGGCCGGCCATCTCCTCGGCCAGGGCGCCGGCGGTCTTGAAGGCGTAGACCATGCCGGCCACGCCGCGGCGCTTCTCCGCCTCCTCGGGTGGGGCCGAGACGATGTCGTCGGCCAGCAGGACGGTGGTCGCCTGGATGTCGTCCTCCAGCTCCACCATCTCGCCGGCCATGTCGAAGTTCATGACGTCGCCGCCGTAGTTGCCGTAGAGCCGCAGCACGCCGGCGCCGCCATTCGCCTGGCGCATGGCCGCGGCCATCTGCTCGACCGAGGGCGAGGCGAAGACGTCGCCGATCGCCGCCGCATCGAGCAGGCCCTTGCCGACATAGCCGGTGAAGACCGGCAGATGCCCCGAGCCGCCGCCGGTGACGATGCCCACCTTGCCTTGCGTCGCGCCGCCCGCGCGCGCGATCACCCGCGGCTCCGGCTGCGCGTAGTACTCCGGATGCGCGGCGCAGAGGCCCTCCAGCATCTCGTCGACGTAGTTGAAGGGATCGTTGAGGATCTTCTTCATCGTATAGTCGCCCCTCTCCGGGCTGCCCGAACAAAGGCAGCGAGAAGGCCTCACCCTGCGACAGGCTCAGGATGAGGCCCGCAACCAACCCGCAATACGACCCTCATGCTGAGCCTGTCGAAGCATGAGGGTCGCTCGGTCGATCCGATCGTTGCCGTTCAGCAGACGTCAGATCTTGTAGCCAAGCTTCCGCGCGCCATCGAGGAAGTTCTTGTACTGCGCCTTCTGGCTGTCGAGGCCGAGTTTCTGGGCGATCTTGGCCCACTCCTCGGCGGCTTCGTCGAGCGCCTGCTGGCTGGTCAGCTCGCCGGAGATCGCCTTGGAGATGTTGCGGCCGAGCGCATCGGCGTATTCCGGCGTGCCCTCCCAGAAGAACTGCGGATAGCCGACCTCGACGTTCTTGAGGCCGGCGTCGAGATGGTTCTTGGCCGTGTCGAAGTTCTGGTAAATGCCGGCGTTGGTCTTCCAGAGTTCGTTGTCGGTGCCGCGCTGCGGATTGGGCTGCAGATAGAGCTTGGCCGCCTCGTCGCCGTAGTGCGTCTTGCCGAAGGGATCGGAGCCGCAGTATTCGTCGGCCACGATCTCGTTGGAATAGTCCGGATGGGACATGCGGTAGAGGAAGTAGAAAGCCGCGTCCTTGACGTCCTGCGGCAGGTTCTTGGGGATCGCCCCGGTGCGGCACCACAGCGAGATCGCGCGGTGGGTGATCGAGCCGTCGTCGTTGACCCAGCCCGGCACGATATCGCCGCGCTGATCCTCGGCCAGCTCCGGGCCCTGCTGCTGCACGGTGAACTCGGAGAGGTCGATCCACCAGACCGACATGACGTCGGAGCCGGACTGCCAGCGCTGGATCGTCGTGCCGATGTCCATGGCCTCCGCACCCGGCGGGCCGAACTTGATGATCTCCTTGAACATGTCCAGCGTCTCGGCCGCCTTGCCGGCGTTGATCGTCGGATTCATGTTCTCGTCGAAATAGTTCACGCCGGCCGAGGCGGCGATATCCATCCAAAAACCCCAGCCGAAGTTCGGCGGATTGACCACCATCGAGGTGCCGTAGATCCCCTCGCCCTTCAGCTCCTCGGTGAAGAACTGCACGGCGTCGATGAAGTCGGGCCAGGTCTTGGGCACCGCGAGGTCGCGCTGGAAGCGCTTGGAGAACTTCTTCTGAAGGTCCGGGTTCTCGAAGTAGCTCTTGCGGTAGTGCAGGATGTGGATGTCGCCGTCCAGCATCACGCCGTAGGTCTTGCCGCTCCACTTCGTATAGAACTCGCTGTAGGCCGGCATGACCCAGTCGAGATAGTCCTGCGCGCCTTCGTACTGCGCGAAATAGTCGTCGAGCGGCTCGAGCTGGCCGGTCTCGGCGAAGGCGCCGAAGAAGAGGCTCGGGAACTGCACCCAATCGAAGCGCGGCCGCTTGGACAGGAGCTGCGGCAGAATCTTCGCGACCGCGTCGCCGCCGTCGTAAAGCTCGCGGCTTTTGATTCCGACGCCAGCCTCCTTCATCAAGTGCGGCGAGAGCCAGAGCGGCGCGTGCAGCCAGTTCGAGTCCTGGAAGTAGGTCAGCTCGATGTCCTTGAAGAGCTTCTTGCCCGGCGGCACCGCCGTGGCCCCGAAGCTCGACTTCGGCATGAAGTTGGTGGCGGCGACGGCGCCCGCGCCGGCGGCAGCGCCCTTGAGGAACTTACGGCGTGTGAAACCGCTGAAGATACCCATGATTCAAATCCTCCCTCGTTGTTCAATCCTTGGCCGTCCCGCGCCGGAGTCTTCTTTTCCGGAGCGCGGCACGAGGCCGTCGCTTAACGAACCAGATCCTCCGTCTCGGCGTTGAAGACCATCACGTCGTCGAGGCTGTAGGCGAGCTGCACGTGCTCGCCGCGCGCCGCCGTGGTCTCCGGGTCAGCGAGCGCGTGAAAGCTGTCGGCGCCGTTCTTCAGGGTGAGGATGCTCTGCTCGCCCAGATACTCGTTCAGAGTCACCTCGGCCTCGAGCCGGCCGGCGCCGTTCGTGCCGCCATCGGCCAAATGCAGGTTCTGGGGCCGCACGCCGACGATGAAGGCACCGGCGCCGCTGGCCCTGAGACGCGCCGCGTGTTCCGCGGTGAGGTCGAAGGCGAGATCGGAGGCCTCGGCGTGGAGACGCGCACCCTCCCCGTCCAGACGGACCTTGAAGAAGTTGGTCGGGGGCTCGCCGATGAAGTCGGCGACGAAGACGTTGGCCGGCGCGTGATAGAGCTCGTTGCGGGTGCCGACCTGCTGCAGGCGCGCCTCGCTCATCACCGCCACG
>JAKSDN010000555.1 GCA_022360075.1 Kiloniellales bacterium
CTGGCGGTGTCGTGCAGCGGGCGAGCGACGAGAAGCTGCCGCAAAAGAAGGTGACCGTGAACATCACCCATCTGAAAGGCGGCGCGGTCGCCCATGGCCGCCACATCCGCAAGGCCAACCGCGTCTTCAAACAGGCCCGCGTCAAGGTCGAGAAGGGCAAGGTGGAGCGCATCGGCCGCAAGAAATCGAAGGAGATCCTGGGCGACGATCTGGTCCTGGAGGAGTTCACCTCGGCCAGCAGCCCGACCGACGAGGAAAAAGAGCTTCTCAAGCACAACCGGACCACCGGTCGGATCACCATGTACTACGTTGGCGAGATGAGCGACGGCAGCCTCGGCGAGGCCTTCGACCCCAGCTCGGGCCAGCCCGTGAGCTTCGTCTACGCCTCGGACAATTCCAGGACCTGGCCGCACGAGCTGGGCCACGTCCTGCTCGACGAAGGCGGTCATCCCGCCGACGACGACAACTTCATGGCCCAGACGGCCACGGCCACCGGCAAGGAAGAGATGACCGAGGATCAGATCAAGACGATCCGCTCCAGCGCCTTCGTCAGCTAACCTCTTCCCGGCGCGGTCGCGCGAGCTCTCTTGGCGTGGACACATCGGTCCCGCAGGGTGTATCCGGGATGGAGCCTCGACAGCCCGCATGTCCTGCTCGGATTCACGCCGTTGGCAACCATCGATCCCCCGCGCTTTCGCCACGTGCAGCCGGTCGGCATCATCGGCTCGGGCAAGGCGGCTGCCTCTTCGCAGCCCTACGAGGTCGCCCGCAAGATCGCGCGTGCCTTGGCCGAGCGAGGCTTGGCGATTCTCTGCGGCGGCCGCGGCGGTGTGATGGAAGCGGCTTGCCTGGGGGCGCGCGAGGCCGGCGGGCTCGCCATCGGGCTTTTGCCGGGCGGCGATCTCTCGGAGGGCAACGCCTTCGCCGGCCTCTTGCTGCCAAGCGGACTCGGGACGGCCCAAAGCCCACTCGTCTCGGGGCCCGAGCGGGTCAGCCGCAACCGGGTGATCGCCAGCGCGTCGCATTGCCTTGTCGCAGTCGCCGGCGGAGTCGGCACGCGCGATGAGATCGACCATGCCTTGAGCTTTGGCAAGACCGTCTTTGGGATCTGCGGTGCGCCTCTGCCGGACGGGGCGGAACCAGGGTCCCTCTATGAGCCCGGGGCCTGGCCGGCCGTGGTGGATGCCGTGGTCGCCGAGACCGGTCGCGCGTTCCGGCGCCCCGCGTGCCCGCCTATGCGCGCTTGAAGGAAAAGACGCAGCCCCGCTCGTCTTCCAGGGTGAGCCGGACCTCCGACAGTTCCTTGATCGTGTAGCGGAGGCTCACGTTTTCGGCGGCTTGGATGACCACCGTGCGCGAGTCCGTGACTTCGTAGTCGCCCGTATGCCAGATCTTGCCCTTCTCGGCGGCTCGCGGCGCTTCGTAGAGGCCCGTGGTCCGAAACAGCACATGGTCCGGGTAAATCTCGGCGCAGGCGGGCCCGCCGATGCGCCACCAGTGCCCGGCCAGCAGCTTGTCGGCTTCGATCGGCTCGCCAGCCATGCCCGTTTTCCCAGGGCTGTTGGGCTCTGCCTTGCGTCGGGTCGCTACCATGCTTTGCCTTGCTGGCCAAAGCTTCGCGCTGGGCTGCGGCGAAGCTGCGGAAAGCCGACCTCGCGGCCCTGCGAGGCGATGATCCGTGGCCGCCGCCGCGGCGAGGACGCGAATCCAGTGACACTATCAGACGCGTTGAGCGCCGTGTAATTGGCCGGCCGCAAGGAATCTTCCTCGGTTCAGGTCGCTCAGAATCGAGCGGGCTAGTGAATCAAGTATCGAGACAGAGCATTCGTCCAGGCGAGCATGCGTCCGGTGCCCGGTCTCGGCTGTGAGAATGGCCACAACTGCCGAACGACGTTGGAATTTATCCTGGTCGTGGCTTTGTCTCGATTCCTGGTAAATCGAGCGGCCGTCATCCGGCAGAGCGGGGAGGGGGCGTGTCCGATCAGCTCTATTCGGTGATTGCGGAGCTCTATCGAGCACCGCTCGGTGAGACCCCGTGGGCCGAGGCCCTGGCCGCCCTGTCGGATGCGCTGCGGAGCACGGGCACCGGGCTCTATGCGGAGCGCGACGGCCGGCTCATTTTCGCCGAGCATGGCCGTTTGCCGACCGAGGGCGTGGATCGCTACCTGGAATACTATTGGAGCATCGACCCTC
>JAKSDN010000112.1 GCA_022360075.1 Kiloniellales bacterium
GGTCTTGGTAGGTCGGGTGGTTGTGTAGATCACCGCTCACGAGGCGTACGACCACCATGACCAAGACGAAGGGTAATTCGAGGCTGAGTGAGGTTAAAGGGCTGCTGGCGGGGAATCGGGATCTTCTTTTGGAGTTGATCCGGATGGCATTGCAGGAGGTTCTTGAGGCGGATACGGCGGAGGCCTTGGGCGCGGCCAAGGGCGAGCGCACGGCGGAGCGTCTGGGTTACCGCTCGGGCTACTACAGCCGGCGCCCGGTGACGCGGGTTGGCAAGCTTGAGCTTCGGGTTCCGCAGGACCGCCAGGATCGTTTTTCGACCGAGCTGTTCGAGCGCTACCAGCGCTCCGAGAAGGCCTTGGTGAGCGCTTTGATGGAGATGTCCGTGCAGGGCGTCTCGACGCGCAAGGTCAAGGCGATCACGGAGGAGCTCTGCGGTCACGCCTTTTCGGCCTCGGCGATCAGCCGGATCAATAAAAAGCTGGACGCGCGCTTGAAGGCCTTCGCCGAGCGCCGTCTGGAGGAGGCTTTTGCTTACCTGATCGTGGATGCGCGTTACGAGCGTGTGCGCGAGGCTGGAGTGATCCGCAGCCAGGCGGTCTTGATCGCGATCGGCATCGACTTGCCCTTCGTCAAGCTCAGGAGGCCGGCGCCAGGTTCTGGCGGTAGAGATGGCCAATCGTGAGAGTGCGGGCAGTTGGAAGGACTTCCTGGCGGGCTTGCGCAAGCGCGGGCTGTCGGGGGTGGAGTTCGTGGTCTCCGACGACCATGAGGGCCTCAAGCGGGCGATCCGCGAGGTTTTGCCTGAGGCGGTCTGGCAGAGGTGATACGTGCATTTCATGAGGAACGCGCGCGACCATCTGCCGCGCGAGGCCGACGACGACTGCCTGGTCGAGCTGCGCCGGCTCGATGATCGGCGCGACCTGGCCGAGGCCGAGCGCGACCTCGCGGCCTGGCTCGAGCGCTGGTCGGAGTAGCATGCCAAGCTGACCGACTGGGTCGAGGAGAACAGCGGCGAGACGCTGAGCTTCTACCGGCTGCCGCGCCAGATGGCTGAAGCCGCCTGACGGCGGCTGGGCATAGGACGCGCTTGAGCTCTTGGATGGTTCCACGCGTCCCATGCCCAAAACCATCGGAAATGCCGTGACCAATTTGCAGAGCTTTACGCACATATCGCTCAATGAGAAAGCCAAGGACCTGGCATTGATGGCAGCCTGGGATGGCAGCCTGGGATGGCAGCCTGGCGGCCAAGCCCACGCTCCCCCAGCACATAGAACATCCCACGAACAGGTTGCCCGGCCATTGCCCAAAAGCTCTGGGCAACGAGTGGCAATTCATGGTCCGTTCTGGTCGCGAAAGGCCCGCCGACCGACCGCCAATTCGCGGCTGACTCTTGAAAGCAAAAGGCAAATTATGGTGGGCGCGGCTGGGATTGAACCAGCGACCCCTACGATGTCAACGTAGTGCTCTCCCGCTGAGCTACGCGCCCACGGCGGACGGCCGGAC
>JAKSDN010000744.1 GCA_022360075.1 Kiloniellales bacterium
CCTCGAAGACCGGAACCCTCGAGAAGGTTTGTCGCAAGCGGTCGTCCGCCATCCCGTTCATAGCCGGCCTCCTGTCACACCAGACTTTGTTGCCGCGTTTCCGCACCGACGCGATTCGGTCTTTCCTGCGCCCTGTTGCCGGGTCGCCGACTCTCGACAGCAGGCTGTTGCGGCAGAAGGTCGCGGGTATGCTGGCGCCGCGCGGCCAGCCTCTTGCCGTAGACCTCCAGCTCGAAGTCCTCGCGCTCCATCTGGTCGGCCGGCAAGTAGGCATAGACGATCGGCTTGCCGATCGAATGCCCGAAAGCACCGCTGGTTGTCGTGGCCAGAATCCGGCCGTCGCGAAGCACCGCCTCGCCGCCGAACACGGCGACGGGCTCGTCGATCGTCAGGGTGGAGAGTTTGCGGCCGACGCCGGCCTGTTTGATTCGCCGCAGGGCGTCGCGGGCCAGGAACGGTCCCTTGTCGAGGTCGACGCAGAATCCGAGGCCCGCCTCGTAGGGGTTGTAGTCGGGCGTGATGTCCGAGCCCCAATAGCGGAGACCTTTTTCCATCCGCAACGAGTCGAGCGCGCGGTAGCCGCAGTTGGCGATGCCGGAGGACTCCCCGGCCTGCCAGAGCAGGTCATAGACATGGCAGGCGAACTCGACAGGGATGTGCAGCTCCCATCCGACCTCGCCCGTGAAACTCACGCGCAGGGCCCGGACGGTCGCGGTTCCGAGCCCGACCTCTTGGAAGGTGCCAAACGGCGTCAGTCGCTCTAGGGCAGCGGCGCCGACGAGTTCCTTGAGAACCGCCGGCGCATTCGGCCCGGTCAAAAGGAGGACGGCCCAGCTGGACGTCGCATCGTCAATGGCGAAGCGTGCACCTTCCGGTGCATTGCGCCTTAGCCAGTCCGTATCGCGAACGCCGTTGCCGGTTCCGGTGACATAGTAGAAGCGGTCCTCCGACAGCCGGGTGATCGTGGCATCGGCTTCGATACCGCCACGGGCGTTGCAAAGCTGGGTGTAGATCGTCGTGCCGACGGGCACGTCGATGTTGCGGACGGCGAGGTGTTCAAGGCTTCGCAGCGCGTCCGCTCCATGAATCTCGAACTTCGCGAAAGACGTGAGATCGAAGAGGGCAACCCCTTCGCGCACGACCCGGTGCTCGCGCGCCACGGGCTCGAACCAGTTCGGCCGATCGAAACTCGGCGCGTCCGCCATCTCGCAGCCCTCCGGCGCGAACCAGTTCGGCCGCTCCCACCCGAACTTCGAGCCATAGACCGCGCGCTGGTCCTTCAGCCGGTGATAGAGCGGGCTGCGGCGGAGGCCCCGCGCCGAGCGGTGCTCATGGCCTGGCGGTTGTAGCCGATAGTGATCGCCGTAAATCTCGATGGCGCGCGGATAGAGGTACGCACGGGACGCCTGCAGCGGACCGAAGCGGCGCGCATCGACGGGCCAGAGATCCATCGGCGGCTCGCCCGTCATGATCCACTCCGCCAAGACCTCGCCCACGCCGCCGCCGGCCGCGATTCCGACGACGCAGCCGGAGGCGACAAAGGCGTTGTCCAGGCCGGGGATCGGCCCCATGACGAGGTCGCCGTCGGCCGAGAAGGGAATCGGCCCGTTGACGACATCCCGGATGCCCAATCTGGAAAACACCGGCGTTCGCCGTGTCGCGGCCTCCAGGAAGGGTTCCATACGCTCCAGGACCGGCGGCAGCAGCTCCCGGCCAAAGCTCGCGGGAACGCCCCGCTCATCGAAGCTGACGGTGTCCGGTTCCCAGGCGCCGACCACGAGGCCGTTGGCTTCCGGCTTGTAGTAGATCGAAAGATCCGGATCGCGCAGCGACGGCATGTCGGCCGTAAGCCCCTCGACCGCCTCGGTGACGAGGTACTGGTGCTCGAGCCCGCAACAGGCAAGCGATGCGCCCATCATGGCGCCGAGCTCACGCGCCCAAACGCCGGCGGCGTTGACGATCACGCGGCAGGCGATCTCGCCTTGGTCGGTCACCACATGCGTGATCCGGTTCCCGCGCCTTATGAATCCGGTGACGGTTATCCCTTGCTTGATGGTCACGCCGTGCCGCCGGGCACCCGCCGCCAGCGACAAGGTGAGACTGGTCGGATCGGCCACGCCGTCGCTTGGAACAAGGAGCGCGCCGCGCAGGCCGTCGGTGTCGAGGATCGGGAACAGCGCGCGGCCCTCCGCCGGCGTCAGCACCTCGGCCTCCAGGCCAACGCTGTTCGCGAGCGTCTTGGAGCGCCGGATCTCCAGCATCCGCTCGTCCGTCGAGGCCAGGCGAAGGCTGCCGGTACGCCGCCAGCCCGTGGCCAGGCCGGTCTCGGCCTCCAGGCCGTCGTAAATAGCCACGCTCCGTTGCAGCATGCGGGAGACGTTCTTGGAGGCACGAAGCTGGCCGACCATGCCCGCCGCGTGCCAGGTCGATCCGTGGGTCAGCTCCTGCTTTTCGACCAGCAGAACGTCACGCGCGCCGGCCTTGCCGAGCTGATAGGCGATCGAGCAGCCCAAGACGCCGCCGCCGATGACGACGATATCGGCCTCCATGCGGTCCGACGCCATCAGGGCAGCACCCCGGCTGCCGAGGTCTTCGTCTCACCAACCCGCAACGATTGGGCTCCCTGCTTATCATCGTTGTTTCGATGTTTTTTGGTATATACCAAGTTCTTTTGATCAGGTCTATACCAAAATGCAGGCGCAGGCCCGAGCGACCAGGGGAACCGGCACGACGATCCGCCGGAAAACCGCTGGGGAGCATAACCGCGACCAAACTTTCGCTGTTGTACGAGCGAGTGATGGTGCCGCAGGCTTGGTCGGTTGGATCGAGGGTCGGCGATCTTGACCATTGGTTTCCCGCGCATGTTCATCCACAGCCCCTCATGCTGAGCCTGTCGAAGGATGAGGAGGCTGGGGCGAGGCCGAAGAAAATTGGGCACGCATGAACGCCGCGCGGGAGGCTAGATCTCCTTCGTGGATTATCGAAAGCCGCTTCTAGGATTCGATGGGGGATCGCCCGATGCGTCGGACGCGGGGTCGACAGCGTACGACGCTACGACCGAGCGCGCGCACCATCTGGGTCGTACACGGCCCGGAGATGGATCTGCGCCGGCACGCGCTGCCCGGCGACCTCCAGCTCGTATGACGCGGACAGAAGGTAGTCCTCGGTCACGCCGCCGCCGTTGCACACGTAGCCGAGCCCGATCGGCTTTCCGTCCGTGTGGCCGAAGCCGCCGCTGGAAAGCCAGCCGACGACCTGTCC
>JAKSDN010000870.1 GCA_022360075.1 Kiloniellales bacterium
CTGCGAGGGCGATCCCTTCTTCTACGGCTCCTTCATGTACCTCTTCGGGCGCATGGCCGAGCGTTTCGCGGTCGAAGTCGTGCCCGGCGTCTCGTCGCTCACCGCCTGTGCTGCCGTGCTCGGCGCGCCGCTCGCCTCGCGCAACGACGTGCTGACGGTCATCCCGGCGCCGCTCGAGGCCGCGGTGATCAAGGCACGGCTCTGCCAATGCGAGGCCGCGGCGATCATCAAGGTCGGCCGCCACTTCGGGAAGGTGCGTGATGCGTTGCGCGAGCTCGGGCTGCTCGATCGGGCGCGCTACATCGAGCGCGCCACCATGGACAGCCAGCGCATGCTGCCGCTCGACGGCGTCGCGCCGGGGCAGGTACCCTATTTCTCGATGATACTCGTGCACAAGCGGGGCGACGCCTGGCGATGAGCGCGCGGCCAGCCATCCTGGTCCTGACCCGAGGCGGCGCGGCGCTCGCCGCACGCCTGAAGGACGTGCTGCCCGAAGCCGAGATCCACGGCTTGGCCCGGCGGGTCGCGGACGCCGACGTGCTTTTCGAAGACTCGGCGGACCATCTCAGGGCGCTGTTCGAGGCGGGACGCCCGATCGTCGGGATCTGCGCTGCCGGCATCCTGATCCGCGCGCTGGCGCCGCTACTGGCCGACAAGCGTGCCGAGCCGCCGGTGTTGGCCGTGGCCGAGGACGGCGGTGTGGTGGTGCCGCTGCTCGGCGGCCATCACGGCGCCAACGCGCTGGCTGCAAAGCTCGCCGAGGCCTTGGGCTGCGAGGCCGCGATTACCACGGCCGGCGACCGGCGCCTGGGCGTCGCCTTGGACGACCCGCCGCCTGGCTGGCGTCTCGGCACCCCGGAACACGTCAAGGCCTTCACGGCGCGGCTACTGGCCGAGGGGCGGGCGCGCCTGCGGGGCGCGGCGCCCTGGCTGGAGACCGCGCGCATCGACTTCGCGGAGGACGCGGCGCTGACCTTCCGCGTAGCCGAAAACTGCGTCGCGGGCTCGGAGACGACGCTGGTCTATCACCCGACCGTGCTGGCACTCGGCGTCGGCTGCGAGCGCGGCACGGCACCCGACGAACTGCTCGCTCTGGTTCGGGCGACGCTGGCCGAGCACGGCCTTGCCGCGGCTGCCGTGGCCGGGGTGTTCAGTCTCGATCTCAAGAGCGACGAGCCCGCGATGGCGGCGCTGGCCCAAGCCTTGGACGTGCCCTTCCGCGTGTTCGATGCGGCGACGCTGGAAGCCGAAGCGACGCGTCTCGCCAATCCCTCCGAACTGGTGTTCCGCGAGGTCGGCTGCCACGGCGTTGCCGAGGGCGCGGCCTTGGCCGCCGCCGGACCGACGGGCCAATTGCTGGTGCCCAAGGTCAAGTCGGCCCGCGCGACCTGCGCCATTGCCCTGGCGCCAGGGCCGCTCGATGCAACGACAGTTGGTCGCGCACGGGGCCGCCTTTCTGTGATCGGACTCGGACCCGGCGGCGCAAGCTGGCGCACGGGCGAAGCGGCGGCGTTGCTGCGGCAGGTGACGGACCTGGTCGGTTACAAGCTCTACCTGGATCTGGCCGGGCCGCTGACACCCCGTCAGCAGCGCCACGACTTCGCGCTGGGTGAGGAGGAGGCGCGGGTGCGCCACGCTCTCGACCTGGCTGCGGAAGGCCGGGACGTGGCCCTGGTCTGCTCGGGCGATCCCGGCATCTACGCCATGGCATCCTTGGTCTTCGAGCTGCTGGAGCGCGGCGGCCGGACGGATTGGCGACGGGTTGCGGTGACCGTGGCGCCCGGCATTTCCGCCCTGCAAGCCGCGGCGGCGCGCATCGGTGCCCCTCTGGGACATGACTTCTGCGCCATCTCGCTTTCCGACTTGCTGACTCCTTGGCCGGCGATCGAGCGGCGCCTGCAGGCCGCGGCGGAGGGCGACTTCGTGGTCGCGCTCTACAACCCGGTCTCCAAGACCAGGCGCCACCAGCTGGCGCGCGCCGCCGAGATCCTGCGCGCCCGGCGCCCGGCCGAAACGCCGGTCGTGCTGGCGCGCAACCTGGGGCGGCCCGGCGAGCAGGTGCGCGTGGTCCCGCTGGACGAGCTGAGCCCCGATCTGGTGGACATGCTGACCGTCGTGCTGATCGGCTCCAGCGAGACCCGCAAGCTGGCGCGCGGCGACGGGGGCCTCTGGGTCTACACGCCGCGCGGCTACGGCCACAAGGTGCGCGGCGAGAGCGGGGATACGGCAGCATGACGGTGCACTTCATCGGCGCCGGGCCGGGCGCGGCCGACCTGATCACCCTGCGCGGGCGCGACCTGATCGCACGCTGTCCGGTGGTGCTCTACGCCGGCTCGCTGGTGCCCGAGGCGGTGGTGGCCTGCGCGCCGGAGGGCGCCCGCGTGCTGGACACCGCGCCCATGACCTTGGACCAGATCATCGCGGAGATGGCCGCCGCCCACGAGGCTGGCCAAGACGTGGCGCGGGTGCACTCCGGCGACCCGTCGCTTTACGGCGCGATCGGCGAGCAGATCCGCCGGCTCGACGCATTGGGCATCGACTACACGATCACGCCGGGGGTGCCGGCCTATGCCGCGGCGGCGGCGGCGCTGGGCTGCGAACTGACCCTGCCCGAGGTGAGCCAGACCGTGGTGCTGACCCGCAC
>JAKSDN010001073.1 GCA_022360075.1 Kiloniellales bacterium
AAGCAGCCTTAGACGGCGCCTGCCATCCTCGTCAGAGCGTCGTCGCTGCCGTCGAATTCTTCAGGACGCAGAATCCGGGCAATGCGGTCGAGGATACCGTTGGCCATGCCTGGCTCCTTGCCGGTGAAGAAGGCATGGGCCAGATCGACGTACTCGCTGATCACCGCGCGCGCCGGGATCTCGTGCCAGGTGACGAGCTCGAAGGCGCCGGCCCGCAGGATCATCTTGAGCAGGCGCTCCAGGCGATCGATCGGCCACTCCTCCGGCAGCAGGGCCGAAAGCATGTCGTCAAGGGTCTCGGCCTGCTCGATGACGCCGCGCACGAGATCGCTGAACATCTGGCGGTCGAGCGCGCTCAGGCTCAGGCCCTCGAGGTCTTCTTCCAAACGGTGCTGGAGGAACTCGAGCAACACCGCATCCGGCGTCATGGCCGTGATGTCGATCTGATAGAGAGCCTGGATCGCCCCCAGGCGGGCCACGCGGCGAGGCGATGCGGCGGCTTCGGGGGAAAGCCCGCCGAACCCCTCCTCTGCATCCGAGGGCTCGTCGATCATGGTTCTGCGTCGAGCTCCGTTCTAAACGGCCGCGTGGGCGAGCTTCTGCTTCACCGCAACCATGGCCAGGCAAGCGCGCGCCGCATCGTCGCCTTTGTTGCCCTTGTTGCCGCCGCCGACCTCGGCGCGCGCCCAGGCCTGCTCGCGGTTCTCGCAGGTCAGGATGCCGTAGCCGATGGCCAGCGCATGGTCGCTCGCCAGGTCCATCAGCTTGCGCGCGCTTTCGCCGGCGACATAGTCGTAGTGCGAGGTCTCGCCACGGATCACGCAGCCCAAGGCGACGAAGCCGTCGTAGCGGCGGCCGTTGCTAGACTCCGCCGACGCCTGCATCGCCATGGCGATCGCCGCGGGGATCTCGAAGGCGCCAGGGACCTCGATCCGCTCGAAGCTCGCGCCGGCGGTCTCGAGCGCGGCGCTCGCCCCGCGCACCAGCTCGTCGGCGATGTCTTCGTAGAATCGCGATTCCACGATCAGGATGTGCGGGCGCTCGGCCATGTTTAGCGCGGCTTCAAGGGTATCGGCCGCTGCTCGATGACCCGCAGCCCGAAGCCTTCCAAGCCGACGATGTTCCGCTGCGTATTCGACAGCAGGATCATGTCGCGGACCCCGAGATCGATCAGGATCTGTGCGCCGACACCGTAGTCGCGCAACTCGCTGGGGTGCGCTTCGGCCTCGCCCAAATGAGCGGCCACCCGCTGCGACAGGCTGAACTGATTGGGCTCGCGGATCAGCACGACCACGCCGCGTCCCGCCTCGGCGATCATCCGCATCGCCGTCTGCAGCTCGCCGCCCTTGCCGCCCTCGGTATCGCCCAGAACGTCGTCGAGGACGTTGAGCGCATGCATGCGCACGAAGGCCGGACCATCGGCGCTCAGGTCGCCCATCCAGAGCGCGACGTGCTCGGCATAGGCGACCTTGTTGACGTAGATCGCCATGTTGAACTCGCCGCCGAAACGGCTGACCAGCTTGGTCTCGATCTGCCGCTCGATGATCTGGTCGTGGCGCCGCCGATAGGCGACGAGTTCGGAGATCGTCGCGATCTTCAGGCCGTGGCGCTGCGCGAAGGCAATCAGGTCGTCGCGGCGCGCCATGGTGCCGTCCTCGTTCATGATCTCGCAGATCACACCCGAGGGATTGAGACCGGCGAGACGCGCGAGATCGACCGCGGCCTCCGTATGACCGGTCCGCACCAGGACGCCGCCGTCGCGCGCCATCAGCGGAAAGATATGGCCGGGCGAGGCGATGTCGTCGGCGGCCTTGGCCGGGTCGATGGCGGTCGCGACGGTGTGGGCCCGGTCCGGTGCCGAGATGCCCGTGGTCACCCCTTCGCGCGCCTCGATAGAAACCGTGAAGGCCGTCGCGTGGCGCGATTCGTTGCGCCGGGGCATCATCTCGAGGCCGAGCTGCTCGATGCGCTCGCGGGTCAGCGCCAGGCAGATCAGGCCGCGGCCGTGCTTGGCCATGAAGTTGATCGCCTCGGGCGTCGCCATCTGCGCGGGGATGACGAGGTCGCCCTCGTTCTCCCGGTCCTCGTCGTCGACGAGGATGAACATGCGCCCGTTGCGCGCCTCCTCGATCACCTCCTCGGTCGGCGAGAGCACCTCCCGAAAGGTCATCCGCCAGGCTTCTTCCCGTGGTTTCGCCATCATTGCCCTTCTTGCAGCAGCCGCTGAACGTAGCGCGCCAGCATGTCGATTTCCAGGTTCACCGCGTCGCCGGGCGCCAGGCGGCCGAAGGTCGTGACCGAGGCCGTGTGGGGGATGATGTTGACGCCGAAGCGCCGGGCCTCGACCTCGTTGACCGTGAGCGAGACGCCGTCGAGCGTGACCGAGCCCTTGGACGCGATGAAGCGGGACAGCTCTTCCGGCGCCTCGAAGACGAAGCGCTGCGAGTCCCCTTCGGGCCGCCGCTCGAGAACCTTGGCGACCCCATCGACATGGCCAGAGACGATGTGGCCGCCGAGCTCGTCGCCGACCTTGAGCGCGCGCTCCAGATTTATCGGGGTGCCGACCTGCCAGGCGCCGAGCGTGGTCTTGGACAGGGTTTCCGCCGAGGCCAGGACGCCAAACCAGTCGGGTCCCTTGTCCACCACGGTCAAACAGGCCCCCGAACAGGCGACCGAGGCGCCGATGTCGAGGCTCGCGGTCTCGAAAGCGGTCTCGATCGCGAAGTAGCTGTCGCCGCGCGGTTCGATCGCGCGTATTCGGCCCAGATCGGTGACGATTCCCGTGAACATGACGGCGAACCTAAGCCTTGAGGCGGTAGGTTTCCAGCCGGTCCGCGCCGACCTGCTCCACCGACAGAAGCTCGAATGCGGGCGCCTCGCCCAGGCGTTCGAGCCCAAAGCCCGCGGCCGCCGGCACGCCGTCGCCGCCGATCAGCTTGGCGGCCCGGAACCAGACCAGCCGATCGACCAGGCCCCGGCGCAGCAGAGCGGCGGCCAGGGTTCCGCCGCCCTCGACCAGCAAACGGGTCACGCCCCGCACGCCCAGCGCTTGCAGCACTTCGGCCAGATCAAGGTGCCCATCGGCGTCCAAGCCCACTGTCCGCACATCGAGCCCCTGAGCCTCGAAGGCCTCGAGCCGCTCCGTCTCGTTGTCCGCGCGCGTGATCAGACAGGTCGGTTGCTCGGGCGCTCGCGCTACCAAATCGTGGGTCAGCGGCAGGCGCAGCCGGCCGTCCAGCACAACCCGCAGCGGCGAGCGCCCGGCCAGGCCCGGGAGACGCACGTCGAGCCGGGGATTGTCGAGCACCGCGGTGCCGCTGCCGACCAGGACGGCGTCCTGCTCGGCGCGCAGGAGGTGGACGCGGTCGCGGGCCAAGGGCCCGGTGATCCAGCGGCTCTCGCCGCTGCGCGTGGCGATGCGCCCGTCGAGGCTGGTGGCGAGCTTGAGGGTCACGAGCGGGCGTCCCTCGGTCACCCTCAGGAAGAAGCCTGCGTTGAGCTCGGCAGCGGCCTCGGCCAGGAGGCCGAGCGAGACCGCGACACCCGCCTCGCGCAGCCGCGCCAGGCCGCGACCGGCCACCCGCGGATCCGGGTCTTCCAAGGCAACCACGCAACGTGCGATCCCGGCCTCGACCAGGGCCTCGGCGCAGGGCGGGGTCTGGCCGTGATGGGCGCAGGGCTCGAGCGTGACGTAGGCGGTCGCGCTGCGCGCGGCGCTGCCGGCGCTGGCGAGGGCCTCGGCCTCGGCGTGGGGCCGGCCGCCGGGCTGGGTCCAGCCGCGGCCCACGACGCGGCCCTCACGAACCAGCACGCAGCCGACTGCCGGATTGGGGGCTACGCGCCCCAGTCCGCGCCGCGCCAGGGTCAGCGCGGCCCGCATGTGGCCGCTGTCGGCCGGGTCCAAGGCCGTCTCAGACGACTTTTTCGGTGCCAAGCTTCTCGATGAACTCTTCGAAGTCGCGCGCCTCGCGGAAGTTCCGATAGACCGAGGCGAAACGGACGTAGCCCACCGGGTCCAGGGCCGCCAAGGCGTCCATCACCAGCTCGCCGATCAGCTTGGTCGGGATCTCGCTCTCGCCCGAGCTTTCGAGCCGGCGCACGATGCCGTTGACGATGCGCTCGATCCGGTCCTGATCCACCGGACGCTTGCGCAGCGCAATGCTCATCGACTGCAGGATCTTGTCGCGGTCGAAGGTCTCGCGCTGCCCGTTGCTCTTGAGCACGGTGAGGTCGCGCAACTGAACCCGCTCGAAGGTCGTGAAGCGCGCGCCGCAGTTCGGGCACTGGCGGCGGCGGCGGATCGCCGAGTTGTCCTCGGTCGGGCGGGAATCCTTGACTTGCGTATCCTCGTGTCCACAGAACGGACAGCGCATCACCTACTCCTTGAACGGCGGATCGGCTCGTCCTTCTCGGTCACAGATCCGGATAGATCGGGAAGCGCCGGCAGAGCGCGCGCACCTGCTCGCGGATCTCGGCCTCGACCGCGCCGTTGTCCTCGCGGTTCGCCGCCAGGCCGTCGAGCACGGCGCTGATGGTCTCGCCGACCTGACGGAACTCCGCCGGGCCGAAGCCGCGGGTCGTGGCCGCCGGCGTGCCGAGCCGGATTCCCGAGGTCACGGTGGGTTTCTCCGGGTCGAAGGGGACGCCGTTCTTGTTGCAGGTGATCCCCGCCCGATCGAGGCTCTCCTCGGCGATGTTGCCGGTAAGGCCCTTGGGCCGCAGATCGACCAGCATCAGGTGCGTGTCGGTCCCGCCCGAGACGATGTCGCAGCCCTTCTCGGCGAGCACCGCCGCCAGGGTCCGCGCGTTGTCCACGACGGTCTGGGCGTAGACCTTGAAGCTCGGCTTCAGGGCTTCCTGGAAGGCCGCGGCCTTGGCGGCGATGACGTGCATCAGCGGGCCGCCCTGAAGGCCCGGAAAGGCCGCCGAGTTGATCTTCTTTCCGAGCGCCTCGTCGTTCGAGAGGATCATGCCGCCGCGGCCCGCGCGGCGGTATGATCTTATGTCGCCAGGATTTGGCCAAAAGTGTGAACTCGTCCGTTTTTCCCGGCACCCAGGGCGGCCCGCTGATGCACGTCATCGCCGCCAAGGCGGTGGCCTTCAAGGAGGCCCTGGATCCCGCCTTTAGCGAGTATCAGACCCAGGTGGTGAAAAACGCCCAGGCCATGGCCGAGGTGTTTATCG
>JAKSDN010000356.1 GCA_022360075.1 Kiloniellales bacterium
ATGCCCTCCAGCGCTCGTCGCCAGGCAGCGAGGCCGGCCTCGCTGCGGTCGGCCGGCAGGCCCGTGTGGTTGACGATGATCGGCGTCTCCGGGAAGTCCGCCGCCAGCTCCGCCGCGGCATCGAGGTGCCAGTAGGGCGTCTGCAGGTCGAACGAAAGGCCGTGTTTGGCGAGCATCGCGTAGCCTTGCCGCCAGACCGGATCATCCATCGAGCCGGGCGCGCCGCGCCGGGCCTCGCGCGGATCGGCCGACGCCGCCGGCTTGTGGCGGATGCCGCGCACTAAGGGCGAGCGGGCTTGCGCCGCCAGGACCCCGGCGACGTCGGCCCGGTCGAGCCAGGCCTGGCAGACGCAGGCGTTCGGCAGGCCGGTCTCGGCCGCGACCTCTTCCAGCCAGACCGTTTCGCCCAGCGGATCGGCGGGGTCGTGCTCGGCCTCCATGTGCACCGAGCCGACGATCGTGAAGCCGCGCGAGTCCGCCCGGTAGTCGGCCGGCAGATAACTGCGGCGGATCGCCGCGTAGTCGCCGTAGCGAAAAGGGATCGGCTCTGGGTCGCAGAGCCAGGGATAGCGATGGCTCGCCAGGTCCCAGAAATGATGATGGGCGTCGATGATCGGCAGCGGGTCCTGGGCCGGGGGGGCGGTCTCGGCGCTCATGGCGTTTACCGATTCGCCGGCCAAGGCGCGTCCGGCAGAGACAGGAACGCGCGATCGATCCGGTCCAGGTCCGGGCAGCCGATCAGCGCCTGAACGCTGTCGATCTCGTCGCGCAGGATCTGCAGCGCCCGACCGGCGCCGGCCTGGCCGCCGGCCGCCAGACCGTAAAGAAACGGCCGGCCGATCATGCAGGCTTTGGCGCCGAGCGCCAGCGCCTTGACCACGTCGCTGCCGCGCCGCACCCCGCCATCGAGCAGCACCTCGCAGCGCTCGCCGACCGCCGCCACGACCTCGGGCAGAGCCGAGATCGCCGAGACCGCGTCGTCGAGCTGGCGGCCGCCGTGGTTCGAGACGATCACCGCATCGACCCCGTGCTCGCAGGCGAGGCGTGCGTCGGCTGCGCTCAGGATGCCCTTGATCGCGAGCTTGCCGGGCCAGATCGACTTCAGCCAGTCGATGTCGCGCCAGGTGAGCGAGGGGTCGAACTGCTCGCCGATGTACTTCGCGATCGTCGTCAGATCGAACTGGCGGCTTTCGATGTGGGCGAAGTTGGCGAAGCTGATCCGCGGGCCGGTCGCCATGCGCCAGAGCCAGGCCGGATGGGTGAGGAAGTCCCAGGCGTTGCGCGGCGTCAGCTTCGGCGGCACGGCGAAGCCGTTGTAGAGATCGCGCTCGCGCCGCCCCTGGACTACGGTGTCGATCGTCACGCAGATCACCGGGCAGTCAACCGCCGCGGCGCGCTCCACCAGGGCGCGGGTCACCTCGCGATCGCGCTGTATGTAAAGCTGGAACCAGAAACCGCGCCGCACCGCCGCCAGGTCCTCGATCGAGGTGGTCGCCATGGTGCTGACGCAGTAGCCGGCGCCCGCGGCGTTGGCCGCACGCATGGCCGCGATCTCGCCGCCCGCGCCGAACAGCGCGGTCGCGCCGGTCGGTGCCAGGACCAGCGGCAGCCCGAGCTCCTGGCCCAACACGCGGACCGTCTGTCGGCGGTCACCGACGTCGACCAGCGCCTTGGGCCGGAAGCGAAGCTCTGCGAAGTCGCCACTGTTCGCCGCCAGCGTGCGCTCGTCCATCGCGCCGCCGTCGACGAAGTCGAAGATCGCCTTCGGCAGCCGCCGCCGCGCTTGGCGGCGCAGATCTGCGAGATTGACCGCCTGCACGTCCTTCCCCTCCCTGGGCCTTGTCGCATTGGCTGAGCCGCCACAAATGGCCGCGTGCAGCTAGCGATCAAGCGCCGGCGATCCCATGGCTTGCTGGATTGCCGATCATCGCCAGGAACTCGCGCCGGGTCCTGGCGTCCTCGCGGAAGCCGCCGAGCATGCGGCTGGTGACCATGGAGGCGCCGGTCTTGTGCACGCCGCGGGTGGTCATGCACTGATGGGCGCCCTCGATCACCACGGCAACGCCCTTGGGCTGCAGCACGTCGTTGATCGAGTTGGCGATCTGGGCGGTCATCTTTTCCTGGATCTGCAGGCGCTTGGCATAGACGTCCACGATCCGGGCGAGCTTGCTGACGCCGATGACGCGCTTGTGCGGCAAGTAGCCGATGTGCGCGGTGCCGATGATCGGCGCCATGTGATGCTCGCAATGGGACTCGAAGCGGATGTCGCGCAGCAGCACCATCTCGTCGTAGCGCTCGACCTCCTCGAAAGTGCGCTGCAGCAGGGCGACCGGGTCCTCGTCGTAGCCGGAAAAGAACTCACGGTAGGCTCGCACCACGCGATCGGGCGTGCCGAGCAGGCCTTCGCGCGCCGGGTCGTCGCCGGCCCAGCGGATCAGCGTGCGCACGGCGGCCTCCGCCTCCTCGCGGCTGGGCCGCCCCGCTTCGGCCTCGGGTGCCGTCTCGATCGCCGTCGTTCCTTCTGCCGCCATGCTCTCTCGTCCCGTACCGTTTCCGCCAGGCCGCGCCCGATCCAAGCCGGAAACACTAGTCGCCGGGCCGAGAAACGGCAAACCGGCCATTCTACGCCAGCCAAGCGCGCCTGTTGAGAGCGACTAGGAAAGGGAACCCAAAACCGCTCCCTCATGGCTCAGACCCGGGTCTTCGGTTAACATGGCCGCGACTCGCCGCGCGTTCGAGGGCCGAACTTGCCTTTGCGGCAGCAGGGAAACGGGCGGGGCGGAGATGACCGGGCGACCAGGGCCCTCATTGATGGCCAGCGGGCGAAAGCGTCCCTCCGACGCTTGCGTAGCCCCCGCGGCCGGCTTGCTTTCGTTGCTCTTGCTTTCGGCCTGCGGTCTGAATCCCTTCGCCGAGGACAAGCCCGCAACACTGGCCGTCAGCGCAGCGGCGGCGAGCTTGCAGACCTATGGCGCGCTAATGGCCGCCGAGCGGCCCGAGGCACTCGCCCCGGCCGCCGGCCGCGACGAGAGCCGGCCCGCCGCCTCGGCCCGGGTCGGCGCCGGCCGGCAGGTCGCCGCCCTGCCGCGCGCCGACGAGCCGCAGATCGCCGTGCGCGTCCTCTTTCCGCCGGGCAAGGGCGCGCTCAGCGCCGAAGACGAGGCCGATCTGAAGGCGCTGGCTGCCCAGCTCCTGCGCGAGGAGCGCCCGCCGATCGAGATCCTGGCCTATTGGAGCGGCGGCGAGGAGGCCGCGGCCATGGCCAAGCGGCGCGCCGTCAAGCGGGCGATCCTGGTGCGCAGCCGACTGATGGCCGAGGGCATCGAGACGGCCCCGATCGTCTTCACCC
>JAKSDN010000733.1 GCA_022360075.1 Kiloniellales bacterium
AGATCGCCTGCCCGGCGCGCATCGTCGGCGGCAACGCGATCCTCGGCCAGGACCGAGAGGGCGCGCCGCTGATCCACTGTCACGCGCTCTTCGTCGATCGCCACGGCGCGGCTTGCGGCGGCCATCTGATCCGCGGCGGCTGTATCGCCGCGCCCGAAGGCATCCGCTTGCACGCCACCGCCCTCGCCGATATCGCCTTCCGCAATGCCTACGACGCCGAGACCGATTTCGAGATCTTCCACCCGGCGATGCTCGGCGAGGAAGGATCGCAGCCATGAGCCCGACCGGCGGCGTTGAGAAAGGCACTTACGGCCGCATGGCGGTGATCCGCCTGAAGCCGAACCAGGACCTGGTCGAGGCACTCGAGGCGGCCTGCCGCGACCATGGCATCCGCCACGGCCTGATCCGCGCCGCGGTCGGCAGCGTCACCGACGCCAGCTTCGATCTCGGCGCCGACGAGGACCAGGCGCGCCCGGCCCGCAGCTTTGTCGAGGGCCCCGGCCTGGAGATCGTCTCGCTTGCCGGCGACATCCACCCTGATTCCGAAGGTCGCCCGCGAGTCGAGCTCACCGGCAGCGTCGCCGATCAAGACGGGCAGGTGCGCGGCGGCCGCTTCCGCCGCGGCGAGAACCCGATCTGCATCACCATGGAGCTCGTCGTCCAGGAGTGGATCCCGGACGAGGCCCCAAGGGCCTAACAGAGAAAAGAGAAGGGAATATCCAGAATGTTCAAGGCGCTGGTGCTCGAGGAAACGGACGGCAAGGTCTCCTCTTCGCTTCAGGAACTCGACGACGCACGCCTGCCCGAGGGCGACGTCACGGTCAAGGTTGACTACTCCACGCTCAACTATAAAGACGGCATGATCCTCAACGGCATCGGGGGCCTCGTCCGCCAGTATCCTCACGTCCCCGGCGTCGACTTCGCCGGGACCGTCGAGACCAGCGAGCATGCCGATTTCGCGCCCGGCGATCCGGTCGTGCTAACCGGCTGGCGCGTCGGCGAGATGCATTGGGGCGGCTACGCCCAGAAGGCCCGGGTCAAGGGCGACTGGCTGGTCCCCCTACCCGAAGACCTGACCACGAAGCGCGCCATGGCGGTCGGCACGGCCGGCTTCACCGCCATGCTCGCCGTGATGGCGTTGGAGGACCACGGCCTGACCCCGGAGCGCGGCGAGGTCCTGGTCACCGGCGCTGCCGGCGGGGTCGGCTCGGTCGCCGTCGCGATCCTGTCGAACCTGGGCTTCAAGGTCGCGACCTCCACCGGCCGCGCCGAGACCCACGACTACCTGCGCTCGCTCGGCGCCACGACCATCGTCGATCGCCAGGAGCTCGCCGAGCCGACCAAGCGGCCGCTCGACAAGGAGCGCTGGGCGGGCTGCATCGATTCCGTCGGCGGCACGACGCTCGCCCGGCTGCTGACACAGATGGCCCACGGCTGCTCGGTCGCGGCGGTCGGCCTGGCCGGCGGCAACAAGCTGGAGACCACCGTGATCCCCTTCCTGCTGCGCGGGGTCAACCTGCTCGGCATCGACTCCGTCATGTGCCCCCAGCCGCGCCGCCGCGAGGCCTGGCAGCGCATCGGCCGCGACCTGCCCATGGCGCTGCTGGACTCCATGATCGTCGACGTAACGCTCGCCGACCTGCCGCGCCTCGCCGGCGACATCCTCAAGGGCCAAGTCCGCGGCCGTACCGTCGTCGACGTCAACGCCGGGTAACCAACAGCTCCGCCGTCATTGCGAGCCGGCATCAGCCGGCGCGGCAATCCAGAGCCACGGCTCAGGCCCCGCAGGCTGGATTGCTTCGCGTTGCTCGCAATGACGGCTTGAACGGAAGCGAGCACTAAATCCGCCGGCACCAGAACTGATACATGCGGCTGAAGCTGTCGGGCTCGGCCGCCTCGAACCGCGCCCAGGCCGCCAAGTCGGCCATCGCCCGATCGTCGGGATTCCATGCGCGATAGGCGGCCGGAACGCTGGGCTCGTGAAACTCGAAGCCGAGGAACGCCAGCCCCAGCGTCTCGAGAGCCGCGGCGATCTCTGGCAGCTCGAAGCTCGTCTCCTGGACGTTGAACAGGAGGTCGTGGCAGCCCGCGAGATTATAGAAATCGAGTTCTCCGACCACGCCCCGCGCCGCCGCCGCTTCGAGAGCCCGCAGCGCGGCCCGCGCCGCGCGGATGCCCGCGGCAGTATCCGGGAAACCGCGCTCCGCGATCAGGCGCCGCGCCGCCGCGACGTGGCCGCGCCCGAGGCGGCTGTAGAGACCGAGGCGCATCAAGCCGCTCGGCTCCAGCAAATCGGCCAGCACGCGCCAGCCGGCGACAGGATCGGCCAAGTGATGCAGCACGCCCATCGCCTCGATCAGGTGGAAGCGCTGCTCGAGACCACCCAACCGCGTCAGGTCCGCCTGGGCGAACGCGAGGTTCGATAGCCTTCGCGCCTGCGCCTGCCGCTGCGCGAAGCCCAGGGACCGGCGGCTCAGATCGACGGCGAGCACCTTCGCGTCGGCGTAGCGCGAAGCGACGTCGACCGCGTGTTTGCCCGTGCCGCAGCCCGCCACCAGGATTCGCGTCGGCCCATCGGGCAACGGCATGGCGGGAAGCGCGGGGAAAAGGGACCGCACGACCTGGCCGAGCGGCCTGGCCTCCCGCCGCCGCGCGGTGAGCCAGCGCGGATAGGGATGGGCCTCGTATTGCGCTCGGACCGCCTTGGAAGTCGCATCCGAGATCGGCGTGAGAGACGGCAGCGTCTCCGCCAGGGCGGCCTCGGCCAAGGGTTCGTCGTGCTGAACGCGCAGCACCTCGGCGAGCGCGGCGGAAACGGGCGCGAGCCTGTTCCGAAGATCGGCGATCCAGGGAAAGGTCGCCAGCGGCCGGTATAGCGCCAAGGTCAGGAGCCGTTCCTGGACGCTCGCCTCGGGACCTTCGAGCCTCGCCAACGATTCGCCGAGCGCAGTGACGTCGGCGCTCTCCTCGGCCGACTCGGCGTAAACGAAGTCGGTCAGAAAGCACTGAATGGCGAGCGCCGCGCCGAAGCCGCCATCGACCTCGCCATCTCGCTTCCCGCAGGCAACCTCCAGATAGGCCCGCCGCACGCGCGTGAACAACCGCTCGAACGCGGGATCGGCGATCACGCTTTGCCGGAGCAGGACCAGCAGCAGCGGAAGACCGATCAGCCCCTCGATCGTCTCGGTCGCGAGACTTTCTCCCTCTTCGACCGCCGCCAGGGCGCCGCTGACGCTCGATTCGAGCCGCAGATAGGAAAGGGCGGCCGGCACCAGCGGTTGATGCTCGATGCC
>JAKSDN010000262.1 GCA_022360075.1 Kiloniellales bacterium
GATGAGACGGCTCACCTGCGGCTGGGTTCGATAGAGGCGCCGTGCCGCCTCGGTGACGCTGCCGGTCTCCATGACCGCGATGAGGGCCTGAAGGCTTCGTTGACGCATCGCACGCTTCCTTATGCAATTTCTGCATAAATACAGTCGAAAAACGTATTTGTCGCATAGTTTCGACATGCTTAGCGTCCCTGCGCGCAACCGAGCAAGGAGGTCGCCGGTGGTGGGCGTTACGGCAATTCTGACGAAAACCGCCGAACGCGGTCTTGTCGCCGCGGCGGATGACTCCGTGCCGCCGGTCGATTTCGTGTCGATCCGAGAGGAATTCCCGATCAAGCAGCGCCGCTGCTACCTGAACAACGCCTCGATCGGGGCGCTCAGCAATCCCGTGATCGCGGCGGTCGACGCCTTCCTGGCGGATGTCCGGGACAACGGCCGGAACAACTACCCGAACTGGTGTCGCCACGCGGACATGGCGATCAAATCGGGTATCGCCACGCTGATCGGCGCCTCGGTCGACGAAATCGCCTTCGTCAAGAACACCACGGAGGGAATTGTCACGGTGGCCAACGGCCTGGATTGGCGAGAGGGCGACAACGTCGTCATTCCGGACATCGAGTATCCCTCGAACGTCTACTGCTGGATGAAGCTCGAACGGCGGGGCGTCGAGTTGCGCAAGGTCAAGAACCGGCGGGGCCGCGTCCTTGTCGATGACATCGCGCCGATGATCGACCGCCGCACGCGCCTGGTCTCGCTGAGCGCGGTGCAATTCTCCAACGGCTTCCGGCAGGACCTGGCGGCAACCGGCGAGCTCTGCGCGTCGCGCGGCGTGCTACTCAGTCTCGACGCCATCCAATGGGTCGGCGCGCTCGCCATGGACGTCGGCGCGTACAACATCGACTTCCTGTCCGTGGGCGGCCACAAGTGGCTGCTCGCGCCGATCGGCACCGGTTTCTTCTTCTGTCGCCGTAGCGTGCTCGAACGCCTCGATCCCCCCAGCGTCGGCTACCACAGTGTCGGCAAGCACGAAGACCACATGGACTACGACCTCACCTACCGCCCCGACGCCGGCCGGTTCGAGGAAGCCCTGGTCAATTTCCCGGGCATCTGGGGCCTTGAGGCGGCCGTCCGGATTCAGCTCGCGCTCGGTCCCGCGCGCATCGAGACACACATCCTCGACCTCGGGACCTTGGCCGCGGATGGTTTGATCCGGCGCGGCTACGAGATCGTCAGCCCACAGGGGTCCGGCGAGCGCTCCGGCATCCTATCGTTCCGCCATCCGACGATCGCCGCCGAGACAATCGCGCAGCGCCTTGGCGAGGCGAAGATCGACCTCGCCGTGCGCGGCGGCGCGCTCCGCATCTCGCCGTCCTACTACAACGACGAAGACGAGATCGAGCGCTTCCTTGAAGCCCTACCGAACGCTTGAATTCCCAAGGGAGGAGGAAAGAAGCAATGAGAAAACTGTTCGCCATTGCGATGACGGCCGCCATGGCGGTGTTCGTCGCGCCGGCTGCCGGGTGGTCCGCGGAAACGCCGGAGCGGGGCGGCACGCTCCGCTATGGCACGGTCACCGAAGTCTCGAGTCTCGACCCCCATATCTATGTGGGCAGCGCCTGGAAGGTGCTCATGGAGGCGCTCTACAGCACCTTGGTCGGCTTCAACCAGGAGGCGGAGCTGGTTCCGGAGCTCGCCGAAAGCTGGGAGCAGCCGGACGCGCGTTCCGTCGTCTTCACCTTGCGCAAAGGGATCAAGTTCCATGACGGCACGCCACTCACGGCGGCCGACGTCAAGTTCTCGCTCGAGCGCATCCAGAACCCGGACACCGGGGCCACGCTGCGTCCCAATCTCGAAGGGGCCACGGTGACGGTCATCGACGATCACACGATAAGGATCGAGAAGCCGCAGCCGGACGCCACGCTAATGAGCGTGCTGGCGCTGCCGGAGGCTTCCATCGTGTCCCGGCAGTGGATGGGCGGCGATCCCAACGTCAAGGCGCAGGCGAACGGCTCCGGTCCCTTCATGCTCGAGGACTACGAGCCGGCGGTCAAGGCCACGCTGGTCCGCAACCCGGACTACTTCGTCGAGGGGCAGCCCTACCTCGACGGTGTCGATTTCCGCATGATCAAGAACCACGATGCCCGGGTCAACGCGCTTCGCACGGGCGCCGTCGACATGATCGACTTCGTGCCTTGGAAGGACATCGACGCCTTGGGTCGGGTTTCCAACCTGGTCGTCGAATCCGCTGGCGGCGCCTTCATGAATCTGTGGTTCAACGCCACCAAGGCCCCGTTCGATGACCCCAAGGTGCGCAAGGCCTTCGCGTTTGCCATCGATCGCGAGGCGATCTCGAAGGCGGCCTTCTTCGGTCACGGCACGCCGCTCCATGGCCCGCCGACCACGTCCGACTCGCCGTACTTCCAAAAAGACTTGGCCGAGATCTTCGGCCACGACGCCGAGACGGCCAGGGCATTGCTGGCCGAGGCCGGACATCCGGACGGCTTGAACATCGAGCTCGGCGTCTATCAGGGGCTCGCGATCTACACCACGACGGCGCAAATCGTGCAGGCGAACCTCAAGGAGGTGGGGATCGATGCCGACATCAAGCTGCTGGAGTGGGCCAACGTGGTGGAGAAGAAGAACAGCGGCAACTACGATGTCATGGTCTACGGTGTTTCGGTGAAGCTTCCGGACCCCGACGCCTACAGCTACTATTTCGGCGCGGAGTCGACCTATTGGGCGAAGCCGATCGGCTTCCGCGACGCGCGGCTCGAAGAGCTGCTTGGTAAAGGCCGGGCGCTGACCGACGAGGCGGAACGAGTGGCGGTCTACCGCCAGGTCGAGGAGAGACTTCTTGAAATCAGTCCCTGGGTTTTCATCAACTGGCGCGAACAGGCGCAGGCCTATCGGAAGAATGTGAGAGGCTACAAGCAGCTCGGTGGCGCGCTCTCGGAGAGCAGCCCCGGCATCGCGCTCCCCCAGCTCTGGATTCAATAGGCCCGTATGCCGGCGCGGGGCACGCCCCCGCGCCGGCGCCACACCGGGCA
>JAKSDN010000855.1 GCA_022360075.1 Kiloniellales bacterium
CAGCGGCCCGGTTCTGCGCTGCCGAAAGGCCAGGCGCATCGGCAGACCGCCGTAGGGGATGCTGCGATGGATCGTGCCGCGCAGATCGACCCGCCGCCCGCGGCGCTTGATCCGCTCGCGCCGCGTGAGCCGAGACCGCAGCCGTGCTGCCAAGCGCGCGGTCAGCGCATTCACCTCGGCCCAGGCCTCCGGATCGCGGATATGGCGCAGGTCGGTCGCAGCGACGTTCTCCGCCGCCGACGCGCTCGCCCGGCCTGCTTCGCCCTCGGCCAGGCCCGCGTCGTCGCCGGTTCCGTGCCGCGGTGCCAACGGCCCCGAGGTACCGGGCGCCCGCGCCGCATCGATGCTCTTTCCACGGCCCCGGCTCCCGCTCAGCTTCACCGCGCCGAGCCGGCGATGGCCGAGCCAATAGGCATCGAACAGCTCGTCGAAGCGCCGCCAGTCATCCTTGGAGGCGGCGGCCAGCGCCTTGAGGCCCCAGCGGAGCTCGGCGTCGCGCCCGAGGTCGAGGCCCTTGACCAGGCGCTGCGCATCGAGCCCCTCGCGCAGCCCGATGGCGAAGCCGTTAAGCCGCAGCAGGCGCATGAAGCCCGTGATCCTCCGCACTGCCCGCTCGCCGGCGGGAGTGTTCGGCATTGGATCCGGGAAAGACAAAATCCCGCTCATAGCCGGCGAACGGCTCCTCCGTATGCTGGACGACCTCTGTGCGTCCTTCGAGACGCCCGCATACGCGGGCTCCTCAGGATGAGGCGCTTTCTCAACGCCATCTAAAATCTAAATGCCATCAAGGATCTACCTCATCCTGAGGAGCCGCCGAAGGCGGCGTCTCGAAGGACGCACGATCGATTTGCACATCGACGTCCGTCCAATTGCCGCGCTCATAGCCGGCTCACCCCGCCTTGGCCGCCAGGCGCTCCACGGTCACGGGGGCGATCGCCTGGCGATCCTCATTGGTCTTCAAGAGGCAGATCAAGCTGTCGTAGAGCGTCTCCGGGTCCTCCCTCAGATCGCGCAGGCCCAAGCCGAGCAGCGCGCCGGCCCAGTCCAGGGTCTCCGCCACGCCGGGCTTGCGCTGGATGTCCTCGCGCCGGATCGCCTGCACGAAGCGCACGATCTCGCTCGCCAGTGCCAGCTCGATGCCCGGCACCCGCGCCATGACGATCCTGAGCTCCTTATCCTCGCTCGGAAAGTCCATGTAGTGGTAGAGGCAGCGCCGCCGGAGCGCGTCGCTGAGCTCGCGCGTGTCGTTCGAGGTCAGCACCACGAAGGGCACCGATTTGGCCGTGACCGTGCCGAGCTCGGGAATGCTGACCTGATAGTCCGACAGCACCTCCAGCAGATAGGCCTCGAACTCCTCGTCGGCCCGATCGATCTCGTCGACCAGCAGCACCGGCGCCGTCTCCATGGAGATCGCCTGCAGCAGCGGCCGGCGCAGCAGGAACTCGTCGCGGAAGATGTGCTGCTCCTTCTCCTCGACGCTACGCGCCTCGCCCTCCCACAGCTTGATGGCCAGCAGCTGACGCTGATAGTTCCATTCGTAGACCGCCGCGTGCGCGTCCAGCCCCTCGTAGCACTGCAGACGGATCAGGGGCCGCTCCAGCACCTGGGCCAGCGCCTTGGCGACCTCGGTCTTGCCGACCCCGGCCTCGCCCTCGAGCAGCAGCGGCCGCTGCAAGCGGCGCATCAGCAGGATCGCCATGGCGAGCTGTGGATCGCCGATGTAGCCGACGGCCGCGAAGCGCTCCATCAGCGCCTCGCGGCCGCCGTCCTCCAGGTCCCACCCGGGCCCTGTCATCGGATCGTGCTCCTTCGGCCGGGCGCCGCTAGCGCCCGATCCCCAGCTCTTCGCAGGTCTTCCAGACCCGCCAGGCGCTGTGGGGCATCGGCATATGGGTGACGCCGAGATGCGCGAAGGCGTCGATCACGGCGTTCGAGAAGGCCGGCACGCCGCCCACGTTCGGCGACTCGCCCACGCCCTTGGCGCCGATCGGATGATGCGGCGAGGGCGTGACGGTGTAGTCGGTCTGCCAGAGCGGTGTCTCGACCGCGGTCGGCAGGAAGAAGTCCGCGAAGCTCGCGCCCATCACGTTGCCCATCTCGTCGTAGGTGATCTCCTGGCCAAGGGCGATGCCGAAGGCCTCGGTCAGGCCGCCGTGCACCTGGCCCTCGATCACCATCGGATTGATCCGCGTGCCGCAGTCGTCGAGCGCGTAGAAACTGCGCACCTTGACCTCGCCGGTCAGCCGATCGACGTCGACGACGCAGATGTAAGCGCCGAAAGGATAAGTCATGTTCGGCGGATCGTAGTAGTCGACCGCCTCCAGCCCCGGCTCCATGCCCTCGGGCAGATTGTTGTAGGCGGCCCAGGCGATCTCCTTCATGGTCGCCGTCTTCTCGGGCAGGCCCTTGACCTTGAACTGATCGATCTCCCACTCGAGATCGTCCTCGGCCACCTCCAGCAGGTGCGCAGCGATCGCCTTGGCCTTGGCGCGGATCTTGCGCCCGCAGCGCGCCGCGGCGGCGCCCGCCACCGGCGTTGAGCGCGAGCCGTAGGTGCCGAGCCCGTAGGGTGCCGTGTCCGTGTTGCCCTCCTCGATCGCGATGTCCTCCGAAGGCAGGCCGATCTCGGTCGCGAGGATCTGCGCGTAGGTCGTCTCGTGTCCCTGGCCCTGGGACTTCGTGCCGAGCCGGGCGATCGCGCTGCCGGTCGGATGCACGCGGATCTCGCAGCTATCGAACATGGCCACGCCCAGGATGTCGCAGTTGCGCGACGGCCCGGCGCCGACGATCTCGGTGAAGAAGGCGACGCCGATGCCCATCAGCTCGCCCTTGGCGCGCTTTTCCGCCTGCTCGCGGCGCAGCCCCGCGTAGTCCACGGCCTCGAGCGCCTTTTGCATCGCGGTCGGGTAATCGCCGCTGTCGTACTCCCAGCCGAGCGCCGACTGATAGGGGAACTGCTCCGGCTTGATGAAGTTCTTCATCCGCAGCTCGGCCGGGTCCATCTCCAGCTTCTGGGCCAGGATGTCGATCAGCCGCTCAATCAGATAGGCGGCCTCGGTCACCCGGAAGGAGCAGCGATAGGCGACGCCGCCCGGCGCCTTGTTGGTGTAGACCCCGTCGACCGAGACATGCGCGACCGGGATGTCGTAGCTGCCGGTCACGATGTGGAAGAAGCCGGCCGGATACTTGGTCGGGTCGGCGCAGGAGTCGAAGGCACCGTGGTCGGCCAGGACGTGCACCTTCAGGCCGGTGATGCGACCGTCCTGGGCCGCTGCGATCTCGCCGGTCATGTGGTAATCGCGTGCGAAGGCGGTGGTCGAGAGATTCTCCATGCGGTCCTCGACCCACTTCACCGGCACGCCGGTCACGATGGAGGCAACGATGGCGCAGATGTAACCCGGATAGACGCCGACCTTGTTGCCGAAGCCGCCGCCGATGTCAGGCGAGATCACACGGATCTTGTGCTCCGGGATGTTGGAGATCAGCGAGGCCACGGTGCGCACGGCGTGCGGCGCCTGGAAGGTGCCCCAGACCGTGAGCTGGCCGTTGATC
>JAKSDN010000458.1 GCA_022360075.1 Kiloniellales bacterium
CGCCTTCTCGGTGCCGAGCGGTAACTTCGGCAATGTCTTCGCCGGCTACGCGGCCAAGCAGATGGGGCTGCCGGTCGGCCGCCTGATCGTCGGCTCCAACCGTAACGACATCCTGGCGCGCTTCTTCGACAGCGGGTCCATGACCATGGCGCCGGTCGAGCCTTCGCTCTCGCCCTCCATGGACATCCAGGTCTCCAGCAACTTCGAGCGCCTGCTGTTCGACCTGCTGGGGCGTGACGGCGCGGCGGTGGAGCGCACGTTGAACGGCTTCCGCCAGAGCGGTAGCTACACCCTCGAAGGCGAGGCTCTGGCACAGGCCCGGGCGCTCTTCTCCGGCTTCCGGCTCGACGACGCGGCGACGCTCGCCGAAGTCGCCCGGGAGGATGCGGCCAGCGGCGAGCTGCTCGACCCGCACACCGCGATCGGCGTGGCCGCGGCCCGCGACGCCGGGCTGCCGCCCGGGATGCCCGTGGTCGCGCTCGCGACGGCCCATCCGGCCAAGTTCCCCGACGCGGTCGAGCGCGCCAGCGGCAAGCGCCCGGCCCTGCCGGCCCACCTGAGCGATCTCTACGAGCGCGAGGAGCGCATGAGCGTGCTGCCGAACGACCTCGTGGCCGTGCAGACGATGGTGCGCGAGCGGCGCCGGGTCGAGGGCGCGGCATGACGGCACGGCACGGCCCGAGCCGGCGGCAGTCCTTCCAGGACTTCTACCTGCGCAACGTCGCGATCAGCGAGGGCTGCGGCTGCGCCGAGCTGGTGATCCGGCGCGAGCATGGCGACACGGCGGCGCGTGGGCATGGAGGCGGCTGGCTCGCGCAGGTATTGCGTCGGTTGATTGCGATCTTTCGCCGCCGGAACACTCTCCCCAAGCGCGACGGGGCCTCATGACCATCGAGGTGACGCGCCTGGAGAGCGGCTTGACCGTGGCGACCGACCGCATGGACTCGGTCGAGACCGTCTCGATCGGGGCCTGGGTCGGGGTCGGCACGCGGCACGAGGCGCCGGAGGTCAACGGCGTCGCCCATCTGCTCGAGCACATGGCCTTCAAGGGCACCGCGCGGCGCAGCGCCCAGGCGATCGCCGAGGAGATCGAGGCGGTCGGCGGCCAGATGAACGCCTACACCGGGCGCGAGAGCACCGCCTTCTACGCGAAGGTGCTGGCCGGCGACATGCCGCTCGCCCTCGACGTCATCGCCGACATCCTCCAGCACTCGCTGTTCGACGAGCAGGAGCTGAGCCGCGAGCGCGCGGTCGTGCTGCAGGAGATCGGCCAGGCGGTCGATACGCCCGACGACATCATCTTCGACCATTTCCAGGAAACCGCCTATCCGGGGCAGGCGATCGGCCGACCGGTGCTGGGCCGGGCCGAGATCGTCTCGGCGCTCGGCCGCGACAGCCTGTGCGACTACCTGAGGCGCTTCTACGGTCCCGAACGGGTCGTGGTGGCGGCTGCCGGCCGGCTCAAGCATGCCGAGGTGGTCGCGCTCGCCGCCCAGGCCTTCGATGCGCTGCCCGGCAACGGTGCGGTCGCGCCCGAGGCGGCCAGCTACCGCGGCGGCGACTTTCGCGAAGACCGCGAACTGGAGCAGGTGCATCTCGTGCTCGGCTTCGATGCCGTCAGCTACCTGGCGCCGGAGTATTATCCGGCGATGGTGCTTTCCACCCTGTTCGGCGGCGGCATGTCCTCGCGCCTGTTCCAGGAGGTGCGCGAGAAGCGTGGCCTGGTCTACTCGATCTACTCCTTCGTCTCCTCCTATCGCGACGGTGGCCTCTTCGGCATCTACGCCGGCACCGGTGCCAACGAGGTCGAGGAATTGGTCCC
The DNA here is from genome assembly GCA_022360075.1 of Kiloniellales bacterium. Next base: position 1,823 of record JAKSDN010000458.1, read on the forward strand.
GGTGGTCTGCGAGGAGCTCGGCAAGCTCGGCGAGTCGATCCAGCAGGTCGAGCTGGAGCGCGCCCGGGCCCAGCTCAAGGCGAGCATCTTGATGGGCCGCGAGAGCAGCGGCACGCGCGCCGAGCAGCTCGCCCAGCAGCTCCTGGTCTATGGCCGGCCGCTCAGCGTGGAGGAGGTTGTCGCCAAGATCGAAGCGGTCACCTGCGAGACCATGAGCGCGCTCGCCCGCCGCCTGACGGCGGCCCGTCCGACCCTCGCGGTGCTCGGGCCGCTGGAGCGGGTGGAGTCCTTTGACCGCCTGGCCGCGCGCTTTTCGTGATTTTCCGGCGATGCGACTGCCCGGCTTTCGCTCCCGGCTGGCGACAGCGCTCCTCATGGACCGCGGCCGCGTCTATCTGCGTCCGCCGCGTCAGCGCGACTGGCGGCTCTGGTCCCAGGTGCGCGAGGAGAGCCGCGAGTTCCTGGTGCCCTGGGAGCCGACCTGGCCCTACGACGCGCTGACCCGCGGCTCCTTCCGCCGCCGCGTGCGGGCCTACAATCAGGAGATGCGCCAGGGCTCGGGCTTCAGCTTCCTGGTCTTCCGCAAGCAAGACGACATGCTGATGGGCGGCGCGACGCTCAGCAACATCCGCCGCGGCGTCGCCCAGACCGCGAGTCTGGGCTACTGGATCGGCGAGCGCTATGCCCGTCAGGGCTACATGACCGAGGCGCTGTCCGCGGTGCTCGACTTCGGCTTCGACCACCTCGGCATGCATCGCGTCGAGGCCGCTTGCCTGCCCCACAACGAGGCCAGCCGGACGCTGCTCATGAAGTTGGGTTTCGTCGAGGAGGGCTACGCCCGCCAGTTCCTGCGCATCAATGGTTCCTGGCAGGACCACCTGCTGTTCGCCATCCTGCGCAACGATGCGCGGCACCAGCCGGGGGCGGTTAGCTAGGCGGGCCAGCCTCCGCGACTCGTCCTACGATCTCAGGGTGAGGAAGGGGGATCTCTTTAGTCAGTATCGGAGCCTGACCGAAAACGACTGCATTGAGAACAAGGCTTGGAACAAGCCCCCTGCTCAGTTGTCATTGCCGAGCTTGACCCGGCAATCTAGGCATCGCTTGACCCAGGCGCCACTCTGGATCACCGGGTCAAGCCCGGTGATGACAAGTGAAATGGTGCAACTCATTGAGTCGACCGGATTCGTTTCGAGTCAGACTCTTAGGCGTGGCCCGCGTCGCCGGACAGCATGGCGTGGTCGAAGCCGAGCTTCTCGATGGCGCGCTGCCACTTGCCTTCGAGATCGTCGTCGAAGATCAGCTCTTCGTCGGCCTCGACGTTGAGCCAGCCGTTGGCCTGGATCTCCGAATCGAGCTGGCCCGGCCCCCAGCCCGCATAGCCCAACGCCAGCAGAGACTGGCGCGGCCCCGAGCCCTTGGCCATGTCGCGCAGGATGTCGACCGTCGCGGTCAGGCCGACCGCCCCGGTCACCTGAAGCGTGCCCTCGCGCTCGTATTCGGCGGAGTGCAGGACGAAGCCGCGGCCGGATTCGACGGGGCCGCCAAAATGCACGCGGATTTCCTCGCTCACGTTTTCATTGTCGATGCCGAGCTGCTCGAGCAGGTCGGGGAAGGTGATCGAGCCGATCAGGCGGTTGACCACCAGGCCCATCGCGCCTTCCTCGTTATGGGCGCAGAGGTAGATCACGGTCCGGGCGAAGCGCGGATCGCGCATGGTGGGCATGGCGATCAGCAACTGCCCGGTCAGATAGCTCGCGTCTTCTCGGCCCATGGATGCCGGTCCTCTCTGCCGCCGGGCCAGGGCCTAGGGGGCCGCCCGACGGTGGAAATCACCCGCGCGCCTGTCTAATTTGGTAACACGACATTGTGACGGGAACGGGGCGGATCCAGGTTACTATATAACAGCCCAGCTTTCGTTAACGTCTTCTTGGGAAAAAACAAGTCCGAGTCGAGGGCATGCCGCGTCGCTTGACCTCTTTCGCCTTTCCGGCCGCTTTGGTCGCCTTGCTGCTCGCACAGATTACGGCGGCCAGTCCGGCCTTCGCCGCGGCCGGGACTTGGCTCGATCAGGAGCAGGCACGCCTGCGCCTGATCTCGGCGAGCGACAGCACGGGCCGCGACGGCAGCCTCGCGCTCGGCCTCCACGTCGAGCTGCAGCCGGGCTGGAAGATCTACTGGCGCTCGCCCGGAGATGCCGGCTTCCCACCCAACTTGGACTGGTCGGGCTCGGAGAATCTGGCGTCGACGGAGATGGCTTGGCCGGTGCCGGAGCGCTTCTCCCTCTTCGGCCTCGAGACCTTCGGCTACGGCGAGGAGGTGGTTCTGCCGATCGCCGCGCGGCTCGCGCAGCCGGGCGCGCCGGCGAAGCTGCGCGCCGAGGTCACCTATCTGATCTGCGAGGAGATCTGCATCCCGCTTCAAGGCACCCTCGGCCTCGACCTGCCCGCGGGCGACGGCGGCCGCGGCCTGGAGGCCCTGCTGATCGATCAGTACGCGTCGCTGGTTCCCGGCGACGGCGGCTCGGCCGGTCTCAGCTTGGAGCAGACCCATCTGTCGGGCCCCGCCGAAGCGCCCAGCCTCGAGGTCGTGGCGCGCGCCACGCAAGCCATGACCGCCCCCGACGTGATCGTCGAGGCGCCGCCCGGCTTCACCTTCGGCAAGCCCGAGGTCGAACTCGAAGACGGGGGCCGGCTTGCCGTGCTGACGCTCGAAGGCCAGCGCAACGCCCGCGCCGAGGGCGTGCTGGAGGGCAAGCGCCTCACCCTCACCCTGTTCGACGGCCGGCGCGGTCTGGAGGCGGAGGTCATCGCCCGCTATCCATCGGGCACCTCTGCCGCGGCGGCGATGCCGAGCGCCGCGACGGCGGGCGGCGACACCAGCCTTCTCGTGATCCTCGGACTGGCGCTGCTCGGTGGCCTGATCCTGAACCTCATGCCCTGCGTGCTGCCGGTGCTCTCGATCAAGCTGCTCTCGGCCGTCTCCCACGGCGGGCGGGCGAGCGGCCCGGTGCGGGTGAGCTTCCTCGCCTCGGCGGCGGGCATCCTGTTCTCCTTCATGGTGCTCGCCGGCATCGCCATCGCGCTCAAGGCGGCCGGTATGGCCGCCGGCTGGGGCATCCAGTTCCAGCAGCCGGTGTTCCTCGCGGTCATGGCTGTCGTGGTGACGCTCTTCGCCTGCAACCTCTTCGGTCTGTTCGAGATCGCGCTGCCGGCCTGGCTGGGCGGCGTCGCCGGCGGCAGTGGGGCCGCCGAGCACAGCCTCTCCGGCCACTTCATGACGGGCGCGCTTGCGACCATACTGGCGACGCCTTGCTCGGCGCCTTTCCTGGGCACGGCGGTGGGTTTCGCGCTGGCCCGCGGCGTGCCCGAGATCCTGCTGGTCTTCGCTGCGCTCGGCCTGGGCCTCGCCTTGCCCTATCTGCTGGTGGCGGCCGTTCCCACGCTCGCCACGCGCCTGCCGCGGCCAGGTCCCTGGATGATCACCCTGCGCCGGATCCTCGGCCTGGCGCTCGCCGGGACCGCGGTCTGGCTGCTGAGCGTGCTGGCCGTGCAGGTCGGCCTGACGGCGGCGCTCGTGGCCGGCGGCCTACTGGTCGCCCTCGGCCTCCTGCTCGGCCTTGGCCGGCGTCTGCCGCGCCCCACCTTGGCGGCCGCCGCGGCGGTGATGGTCTTGGCCACTGTCGCGAGCCCGATCGGTCTCGCCGGACCGGCGCCGGCGGAGAAGGCGGCGACGGAAAGCTGGGAGCCCTTCGACCGTGCGCGGATCGACCGGCTGGTGGCCGAAGGCTCGGTGGTCTTCGTCGATGTCACGGCCGACTGGTGCATCACCTGCCAGGTCAACAAGGCCCTGGTCATCGACAGCGACACGGTCAGCGCCAGGCTCGGCGACGGCACGGTGGTCGCCATGCGCGGCGACTGGACCCTGCCGAGCGATGCGATCTCCGACTACCTGGCGAGCTTCGGTCGCTACGGCATCCCCTTCAATGCGGTCTACGGCCCCGGCCTACCCGACGGAGAGGCCCTGCCCGAACTGCTGACCGTGGAGGCCGTGCTGGACGCGATCGAGCGCGCCGGCGGGGCAGCCGAGAAAGCGCCGGAGTTGGCGGATAGGGGAGAGTGAAGGGCGCGGTCGCCTGAGGCTGCGGCCACGGAAAGGCGCCGTCGGTCCGCGACGTCTCCGCTCGTTCTTGCTTTCCCCATTCCACTTGTTTGTCATTGCCGGGCTCGACGCGGCAATCCATTGAAGTCCGAGACCGGGACTTCGATGGACCCTTGGGTCAAGCCCGAGGGTGACATTCAAAGAGAGAACGGGTGACGTAATGGTATGATGTTACTCGTTAAATCCGGGTAGCGTTGAGACCCCATATCCAACGCAACGATCCGGCCTCGCCGCATGCTTGCGGCAAGGCCGGACCGTAAATGCCGACTGACCTCAGATCCCGCTGCGCTTGGGCAGGCCGACGTACATGTGGACGTGGGTCTTGGTCGAGAACTCGCCGGGCAGCGGGCCGGTGGTCTTTCCGTCGCTGTGCCAGGCGATCGCTAGGTCGGCGATCAGATGCTCGCCGCTGAGCTGCAGGCAGGGCTTGAAGCGGCGCTCGACGGTCGCGTTGCCGTCGCCATCGCTGGTGAAGACCGAGTCGGAACCGTCGCGCGCGCCGATCGGCAGGTCGTAGGTGCCGATGAAGGGCACGGTCGGCGGCCAGGCCATGAAATCGTGCCACATGGTGTAGACGCCGTTGGGCACGAGGTTGGTGAACTCGACCTTGAGGTGCCCCTCGCCATCCGCACAGCTGTACTCGCCCTCGCCCTTGGCCGCGAACCACTGGCCGAGCGTCACGCCCAGCGGCTTGCCCTTCTCGAAGGGACCGAGCGCATCGGCCTCGAAGGGCTGGTGCGGCACCGGGGTTTTGGGTGCATAGAGCGGCAGGCTCATATCGCGCTCGCTCTTGGTCGGGCGGAAGACCTTGCCCGAGCCCGGCACGCGCTCGACGAAGACGTCCTGCTCGGCCAGGTCCTCGTCGATGTGAAAGATGAAGGCGAGGTCGAAGGCGACCGGCGCGTCGTAGCGAGTCGCGTCGACGGCAAGCGCGCCGCCCGCGGCGGTGGCCAGGCCTGCGGTCAGGCAGGCGGCCAGAGTGACATTCTTGCTATTCACTATCGTATCTCCTCTTCACTCGAGCCGAAGAAATGAAGACTGAACCGGCGTCGGCCGGGCTCAGTCGTCGACCGCCAGGCCGCTCGGCACACGGGCTGGGATCAGGTCGCGGCGGTCGCGGCTGCGCGGATCGGTCAAAGCCTCGAGAAAGGCGACGAGGTCGCGCACCTCTCCATCGCTCATCGCGACCGGTGCGAGCTCATTGGCGGCGGCGATGGCGCTGCGCAGGCTTTCATTGCCTTGCACCCAAGCGTCGCGGCGCTGGTAGTCGGCCAGGCGCGCCGGGTTCACGGGACGATAGATCAGGCGCGAGCCCTGGCCGGTGCGCTCCAGAACGTGAGGCAAGGGCGCCAGGCCGGCGCTCGCGACCCGATAACGCTCGAGACCGCCGAGCGGGTCGAGGTGATGCCGCACGACTTCCTCCAGCGTGCCGTAGGCCCCGTCGTGGCCCCACGGCCCGCTCAGCGCGACGTTACGCAGGCTCGGCGTGCGGAAGCGGTAGCGGTCCTCGGGCCGGCTGGTCACGCGGCCGCGGCCCTGGTCCTCCAGCCGCGCCATGAAGCCGCTCGCCCGCCAATAGGACTGGTCCCAGCCGTCGTTCTTGCCCGGGCCGATCTGCGGCATGGCGATGGCATGGAAGTCCTGGTCGGTCTGAAACTTGCCGCTGTGGCAGGAAGCGCAACCGGCCTCGCCGTAGAACAGCGTCAAGCCGCGCCGCGCTGCAGGGGTGAGCACTTCCGGATCACGCGTCTCGATATAGCGGTCGAAGGGGCTGTCGTCGGGCCGGAAGGCCACGGTCTCGAAGGCGGCGATGGCATTGGCGGCTTGGACGAAAGTGATGTCCTCGGCGTGTGCGATCTCGGGGAAGGCGCGCTTGAAGAGCGCGACGTAGGTGGGGATCGCCTGCAGGCGCCGCGCGATCAGGGCCCAGGCGCCGTCCGGCCCGTCGAGCCTGTCGAGCGCCACCGCGGTCGCGATCTCGTTCTCGCCCTTGTGGCCGGCCATCTCGATCGGCGAGAGCACCGGGAACATGGCCTGGGCCGCCAGGACGTTGTCCAAGCCCGGCGGAAGCTGCTCGCGCGCCGGCGACCAAAAGCCGCTTTGCCAGTCGAGCGTGGCGTCGGCCTCGAGGCGGCCGTCGTGGAACAGGCGCGCGAACTCCCTGGCCCCGAGGAAATAGAGCGCTTGGGCGTTGCGCGGAACCCGACCGAGCAGGGGCCGGTCCGCCGTCGGCCGTCGCTGCCTGCCGAGCCCGACCGCCCCCTCGCCGAAGGAGAGAGCGACAGCGTCCGAGGTGCCGAGCGTCGGATGGTGGCAGCTGGCGCAGGCAATGTTCTTATTGCCGCTCAGAATCTTGTCGAAGAACAGGAGACGGCCAAGCTCGACTTGGTCCTGTGAGAAGCGGCCGTTGCGATAGAAATCACTGTCTTCGACCGGCGCGATGCCGGTGGCGGGGTCGGTCGCGACCGGACTTGCCGCCGTGGCCACGAACCCTATGGAAGCGATGAATACGGCGCCAAGCGCCGTCGCGCAACGAGTGCCCATGACGATCAGCCTTTCCCTTGGCCAGGCGCGACCCTGCTCGAACGCGCGCGGTCGGTCGAATGGCAATATCGGTGTAGGCAGTTTCGCCGACGTGTCGCGTCGGGGCCCCGTTGGTTTCAGTTGTATCGGCTACAGGGTGATTCGATTGGAGGAGGCGTCTGCACGCTCGAGGAGGCGCTCGGTTCGGCGACGGCCCTGGATTGCCCGGTGGTGCCCCGGGGGCCGGCTGCCGCCAGCTCGCGAAGACGCCCGAAGGATAGGTTCGACTCTATACGGCTCGACATTGGGCAGGCTCGGGAACGCGCGGGCCGTTGGCGTCCTGAGGCACAACGAAAGAAGGGGGCATTCCGCCCCCTTCTTCAGCATGACCTCAGGGTCAGGCTTATCCGATCCAGACCTTGTTGAGCTGGTGATAGATGGTCGGGTGCATTTCGAAGTTGTGCAGCTTGTTGCTGCCGGCGGTGAAGACCGAGCGCCAGAGCGGTTGAAGGATGACCGCGTCGTCCTGAAGGATCTTTTCGACCTTCTCCATCTTCCGTTTACGCTCGTTGACATCGAGCGTGGCTCCGGCGTCGTCCAAGGCCTTGTCGAAATCGGAATTGGCGTAGTGGGTCTCGTTCCAGGGCACGCCCGAGCGATAGCCGAGGTTGAGCACCATCACGCCGAGCGGGCGGTGGGTCCAGCCGGTCATGCCGAATGCCGTCTTGTCCCAGAGCTCCCAATAGCGCGCACCGGGCATGACGTTCAGGGCAACGTCGATGCCGGCCGGTTTCCACATTTCGATCATGGCCTGAACGGCGTCGACTTCCCAACGTTGATCGTTGTTGGTGTCGATCGCCACGCTGACTCCGCCCTCAAGGCCCGCTTCCTTCAGGAGCTGCTTGGCCTTCTCAACGTCGGGCTTCATGGCCGGGAGCTGGAAGTACTCCGGATGGATCGGGCAGACGTGATGGTCCTCGGCAACCACGCCGCGGTCGCGGTAGGCGATATTCAGCACCTTCTCGTGATCGATGCAGGCCTGCATGGCCTGGCGCAACAGCTTATTGTCGAAGGGCGCTTGCGTGATCTGCATGCGCGCGACCGCCGTCTGCGCGGTGACCGTCTCGAAAAGCTGCACGTTGGGAATGCGCTCGACGACGTCGAGCTGGTCGACGTAGATCTCGTAGATCAGATCGACCTGACCCGAAGCAAGCGCCGCGACATGAGCCGCGCGCTCGTCGCCGAGGTCGAGGTAGCGGATTTCGTCCAGGCTGACGTCGCCGCCCCAGTAGTCGCCGCGCTTGCGCAGCGTAGCGATCTCGCCGACCCGGTATTCGGCCAGCTCGTAGGGCCCGGTGCCGACGGGGTTCTTGCTGAGGTCGCCACCCTCTTCCCCGAAGCGCCGATGCACGATGGCGGTCGGGTAATTGTAGAGGTTCTCTGGGATCGAAAGCTCGGGCCGGTTCAAATTTAGCCGTACCGTGTGATCATCGATCTTCTCGATTGCGCCCTCGGTCATCGACTTCTTGCCGTCGGTCTCGCTGGTCATGGCGGCAAAGAGACCGATATTGGACGAGCCGGTCGAAGGGTCGAGCCAGCGCTCGAAGTTGTAGACCACATCGTCGGCGCCGAAGTCGTCGCCGTTCGACCACTTGACGCCCTTGCGCAGGTGCAAAGTCCAGGTCTTGAGGTCGTCGGAGGCCTCCCAGCGCTCGGCAAGGTAGGGCCGCGTGATGTTGTCCGCGCCCGTGATCGTCAGATACTCGACGAACTGCCGGGTCACGTTGGAGCGCGGAATAAAGTCGAAGGTCGAGGGA
>JAKSDN010001461.1 GCA_022360075.1 Kiloniellales bacterium
ATTCGTTCCAGGCGAAGATCCAGCACAGCATGGCGACCGAGATCATGCCCGGCAGCACCAGCGGCAGGGTCACCTTGAAGAAGGCCCTGAGCGGCGTGTAGCCGTCGAGGGAGGCCGCCTCCTCCAGCTCGCGCGGTGCGTCGCGAAAGAAGACCATCATCAGCCAGGTCGCCAAGGGCATGTTGAAGACCAGATAGAGGATGATCAGCGAGATATGGCTGTCCGTGCCCCAGGGCGTGGCATCGAACAGGAAGAACATCGGGATCAGCACCGCGACCGGCGGGAACATGCGGTTGGAGAGGATCCAGAAGGCCAGGTTCTCGCCGCCGGCCTGGCGCGGAAAGCGCGCGAAGGCGTAACCGGCGAGAGAGCCAAGGACAAGGGCGGCCAGCGTGTTGCCGGTCGCGATGATGAAGCTGTCGACCAGCGCCTGGAAGTTGGAGGCCTCGGCGAAGATCAGGTTGAAGTTCTCCGGATGCCATTCCTCGGGCCAGAAGGTCGGGATCGTGCGGTTGGTCTCGGCCGCCGACTTCATGGCGGTGATGAACTGCCAGTAGAAGGGAAAGAGGGTGAGCACGACCCAGAGGCCGAGGAAGACCAGCAGCAGCGTCTTGACCAGGCGATAGTTGCTCTGGCTCATCATCGGCCGGGCCTCACGCGATGCCTTGGGCCTTCAGGACCTTCTTCAGGTACCTGAGGAAGAGCGTGATGAGCAGAGCGGAGATGATGAAGATCACGATCGCGTAGGCCGCCGCCTCGCCGATCTCGAACTCGCGGATGCCGCGCTGGAAGGCGATGTAGGCCGGCAGCTCCGACGATTGCGCCGGGCCGCCCGAGGTCATGACATAGACCAGGTCGACGAACTTGAAGGCGTCCATGAAGCGCACGATGAAGGCGATCGCGATCACTTCCTTCAGCATCGGCAGGGTGATGCGGCGCAGCACCAGCCAGCCGCTGGCGCCATCGACCCGCGCAGCCTCGTAGACCGAGGGCGGCAGCGAGACCCGGCCGGAATAAACGATCAAGAGCGGCAGGGCCGTCCAGTTCCAGACATCGGCGATGACGATGGTCCAAAGCGAGACGCCGGCGTTGAACCACTCGACGTGCTCGCGGATCAGGCCGAGATTCAGCAGCGCCTGGTTGATCGCGCCGTTCGAGGGCGTCAGCAGGAACTTCCAGAGCACGCCCACGATCGAGGGCGGCAGCATCATCGGCAGGACCATGGCAATCAGCAGGACGACGCGCAGCCAGTCCTTCTTGACCAGCTCGTAGAGGGTGAGTGCCAGCAGCGTGCCGAGCGCGACCTGCAGGACGGCGCCGAAGGTGAGGTAGACGATGAGATGCTCGACGCTGCCCCAGAAGCGGTCGGAGCTCAGCACGGTGCCGAAGTTGGCCCAGCCGACGAAGCTCCAGTTCTCCTGGAACAGCCGCATCATGTTGGTGTCGTGGAAGGCGTGGTAGAACATCCAGACCGTCGGGTAGACGACGATCGCAAAGAGCACGAGCACCGGCAGCCCGACCAGCGCGATCGGCACCCAGCGCGCGACGATCAGATGGCCGCGCGTCTTCTTCTTGAGGAACCAGTCCGGATGGACGGCGCTCTCGCCGTCAACCGCCGCCGGCACCTCGGCCTCAAGCGTGGCCACGGGCGCCCCCGGCCGAGCCCTTCGGGCGACGGGCCGCCAAGCGGCACGCCAGTCTCCTCACGCGCTTCCTCCCAAGGCTTTATTATTTGACTTCATATGTTTAGCGCCTTCGTTCTCGTGCGCTCCCGGCCATCTTTCGCCGATATCGGCCGGAAGTAAACGCCTTCGACGCGGTATCGCATGCGCACCAACCATCAGCCCGCCGCCCGGCGCAGGCGCGTCTCGGGCTGTCGCGCCGAGCCCCGCGTGACCAGCGTGCCTTTGACCAGGTGCGCCTCGGGCGGCAGATCCGGCTGCTCGATGCGCGCGAGAAGGATCTCGACGGCGCGATCGACCATCGGCTCGATGCGCTGGCGCACGGTCGTCAGGTCGTAGGCGGGCCAGCCCGAGGCCGGTATGTCGTCGAAGCCGACGACCGAGAGATCCTCGGGAATGCGCAGGGAGAATTCCTTGCGCGCGACGTCGATGACGCCCAGCGCCATGACGTCGTCGGCGCAGAAGATCGCATCGGGCCGCTTCGCCGCCGACAGCAAGCGGCGCGCGGCTTCCGCCCCGCCCTCGTAGGTGAAGTTGCCGCAATCGCGCAGCGGCCTGTCGAGGCCGTGCTTCTTGAGCTGGCGCGTGAAGCCGCGCTCGCGATCGACCGAGGTCGAGGTCTCCTCGGTCCCGGCGACGAAGGCGATCCGTCGATGGCCGGACTCGACCAGGAAGTCCGCGACCACGCGGCCGCCGTCGCGATTGTCGCTCGAGACGTAGTTGCTCGTGCCCTTGCGCACATTGCGGTTGAACAGCACGACCGGCTTGCCGGCCTCGGCGCACTTGCGTGCCATCTCCGACGACATGACGGCCGAGGTGATGATCACGCCGTCGACCTGGTACTGCAGCAGGGCCGGCAACGCGTCGTCGATGTCGTGCACCCGCGCGATCGAGAACAGCAGCACGCGCAGGCCGACGTTCTGCAGCTTCTCGCTGAAGGTCTCCAGCACCTCGGCGAAGAAGGGATTGGTGAGCTCGCCGATCACCAGGCCGACCATCCGGGAGCGCTGTGTGATCAGGCTGCGGGCGATGGCGTTGGGACTGTAGCCGAGGCGCAGGGCCGCCTCGAGCACCGACTGGCGCGTCTTCTCCGAGACGCTCGCCCCTTCCGTGAAGGTCCGCGACACCGCGGAGCGCGAGACGCCGGCCGCCCGCGCGACGTCCAGAGCCGTGACCGCCCGCCTTCCGGACATTGCCATCCCTTTCGCCCGAGTTTGCGCCGGCGGCCATGCCGGCCTCGGTTGCCGATACCTTTGCACACGAGTGCAATCTCTCAAAGGAAATTCGCCGCGGCCGTCTTGCGCGAGGACTCGCCTTCGATCAGTCTTCCGGCTCCTTCGTCTTGGCTTGAAGACTCGATGCGAGGTCACCGTGCCGCTCGAAACGCCCGCCGGCTACAGGGCCCTGTCGGACCAAACACTCGCCGCTTACCTTTCCGGCCTGCCCGAGGTCGCGGCGCGATTGGGCGGCGCTGCCGAGAGTTGGCGCGTGCGCGAGGTTGGCGACGGCAACCTGAACCTGGTCTTCATCGTCGAAGGGCCGGCGGGCGGCGTCGCGGTCAAGCAGGCCTTGCCCTACGTGCGCCTGGTCGGCGAGAGCTGGCCGCTGCCACTCAGCCGGGCCCACTTCGAATACCTCGCCCTGACCGAAGAGGCGAAGCACGCGCCGGGCCTGCTGCCGGCGGTCTACCACTATGATCAGACTTTGGCGCTCATCGTCATGGAACTGCTGCAGCCGCACATCATCATGCGCCGCGGCATGATCGAGGCGCAGCGCTATCCGGGCTTCGCCGAGGCCATCACGACCTTCATGGCCAACACGTTGTTCTTCACCTCCGACCTGGCGCTCACGGCCGACGTCAAGAAGCAGCGCATCGCGACCTTCTGCGGCAACAGCGCGCTCTGCAAGATCACCGAAGACCTGATCTTCACCGAGCCCTACATGATCGCCGAGAACAACCGCTGGACCTCGCCGCAACTGGACGCCGAGGCCAAGGCGATCCGCGAGGACGGGCCGCTGAAGACCGCGATTTCCGAGCTCAAGGTCAAGTTCCTGTCCGAGACCCAGGCGTTGCTGCACGGCGATCTGCACACGGGCTCTATCATGGTCACAGAGAGCGACACCCGCGTGATCGACCCCGAGTTCGCCTTCTACGGCCCGATGGGCTTCGACGTCGGCGCGGTGATCGCCAACCTGCTGCTGAACTACTTCAGCCAGGACGGCCACGCCACGCCGGACGAACCCCGCGAAGACTACAAGGCCTGGGTGCTGAATCAGGTCTCGCTCTGCTGGCTGAGCTTCGAGCGCAAGTTCCGCGCGCTCTGGGACAGCCAGCGCCGGGGCGACGCCTATCCCGCCCCTCTCTTCGACGACGATCCCGAGGCCGGCAAGGCGGCCCAGGACCGCTACATGGCCGCGCTCTTCGCCGACACGCTCGGCTTCGCCGCGGCGAAGATGATCCGGCGCATTCTGGGCCTCGCCCACAACATCGACCTGGAGTGGATCGAGAACCCCGACCGCCGCGCCGCCTGCGAGCGCCGCGCCCTGCGCCTGGCCCGCTGGATGATGGTCGAGCGCGGCGCGATCGGCTCGATCAAGGAAATCGTGTCGGAAGCCCCGGCGGTCTGAAGCGCCATGAGATCACCATGATATGATTTCCACGATGTGGAAACACCTTGATATACTGTCGCGGTCACGTATATCGGCTGACA
>JAKSDN010001349.1 GCA_022360075.1 Kiloniellales bacterium
GCCTTCCGCGTGCGCATCGAGGACGGCCGGGTGACCGACGCCGAGTTCAAGATCTTCGAGCCGCCGCGCTACTTCGAGGCGCTGCTGGTCGGCCGCGCCTACGGCGATGCGCCGGACGTGACCTCGCGGATCTGCGGCATCTGCCCGATCGCCTACATCATGGGCGCGAGCCAGGCCATGGAGCAGGCCCTCGGCCTCGCCATCCCCCAGCCGATCGCGGATCTCCGACGGCTGCTCTATTGCGGCGAGTGGATCCAGAGCCACGTGCTGCACACCCATATGCTGCACGCCCCCGATTTCCTCGGCCTCGACGATGCCTTCGCGCTGGCCGGCCACGACCGGGCGCTGGTCGAGGCCGGGCTGGCGGTGAAGAAGACTGGTAACCGCATCATGGAGGTGATCGGTGGGCGCGCCGTACATCCAGTCAACACCCGGGTCGGCGGCTTCTACGCCGGGCCCGCGCGCGCGGCCGTGCGGGAGCTGGTCCCCGAGCTGGAGCGGGCCGAAGAACTTTCCCTGGCTTCGCTGAAGGCCTTCGCCGCCTTCGACTTTCCCGACTTGGAGACGGACTATCTCTGCGTCGCCCTGCGCCATCCGCGCGACTACCCGATCACCGAGGGGCGGATCGTCTCCTCCGCCGGGCTCGACATCGCCATCGACGACTTCGCCGCCCACTTCGAGGAGCACCACGTTGCGCACTCCAACGCGCTGCAGGGCGCGACCCGGGAGGGCAGGCCCTATCTCGTCGGGCCGCTCGCGCGCTACAACCTGAATTTCGATCGGCTCCCGGCCGACATCCAGGCGGCCGCGCACGAGAGCGGCCTGGGCGAGATCTGCCACAACCCCTACCAGAGCATCCTGGTGCGCCAGGTCGAGGTGATCTATGCCTGCCGCGAGGCCGCGCGCCTGGCCCGCGCCTACGAGGGGCTCGAGCCCGCCTTCGTCGAGGTCGCGCCGCGCCACGGCGTGGGCCGCGGTGCCACCGAAGCACCGCGCGGCCTCTGCTATCACAGCTATGAGATCGACGACGAGGGCCGCATCGTCACCGCACGCATCGTGCCGCCGACCTCGCAGAACCAGCGCCAGATCGAGCGCGACCTGGTCGGCGCGGTCGAGCGCTACCAGACGCTCGACGACGAGGCCCTGCAATGGCGCTGCGAGCAGACGGTGCGCAACTACGATCCCTGCATCTCCTGCGCCACCCACTACCTCGATGTCACCATCGAGCGCGCCTGACGCCAGCCGACAGGTTTCGGCTCCCCTCGTCATCGGCGTCGGCCACCGCCACCGCCAGGACGACGCCGTCGGTCCCAGCGTGGCCGAGGCCTTGGCCGCAAAGGGTCACGACGCGGTCGTGCATGAAGGCGACGGGCTCGCGCTCATCGAGCTCTGGTCGGGGCGGTCCCATTGCGTGATCGTCGATGCCCTCGCCGGCGATGCCGAGCCGGGCAGGGTGTTTCGCTTCGAGGCCGGCTCCCGAGCCTTGGCGAGCGCATCGTTCGTGCACTCCAGCCACAAGATCGGCGTCGCCGAAGCGGTCGCGCTCGCCCAGCGGCTCGGACGACTGCCCGAGCGCCTGACGGTGATCGGCATCGCCGGCCGTCGCTTCGGGTTCGGTGCGGAGATGTCGCCGGAAGTGCGGCATGGGGCAGATGTTGTGGTCGAGGAGTTGGCTGAGATTGGCGCCACTGAGGTCGTGGACAGCGCCTGACACCTTACTTAAGCAGGAGCTAGGAAGGCATCGAAAGGTCAGGCGTCGAGTTCAGTTTTAATTGATATCATGCCATCCCCTCACCCTGAGCCTGTCGAAGGGTGAGGATCGCTCCATCGTTGCCACAGACTCCGAGCAATCCTCATGCTTCGACAGGCTCAGCATGAGGCGACAAGGCGAAGATCACATGCAAGACAAGAAACAAGATCCGTCGCACACGACCAAAGATCGCTCGTTGCGGATCACATCGAAAGGTCAGGTGACCATCCCCGCCCATATTCGCGAGCACACAGGCCTTCTGCCACACACTGAAGTGGAGATTTTCGCCGAGGGAAACAGTGTGCGTATCGTGCCCGCTGAAGGCAGGCGGCAAACTGGCCGGGGCACAGAACTCATCGCTCAATTGCGTCAACGTGGTGACGTGACCATGAGTACGGATGAGATCATGGCTTTGACGCGCGGCGAGTCGTGACCGAACGAATACTCTACCGCCCCACCGCCAGCACTGCTTCCACCACCTCCTGCACGGCGAGGGCGTCGCGGAAGGAGGGCATGGTGTTGGGCTCGTCGCGCAGGAAGCGGCCGAGGTTGCGCAGCATGCGTCGATAGCCGTCCTGGCGCGGATCGTCGATCTCGCCGAGCTGCTCGCGCCAGCCGGCACCGTCGCTGATGCGCACGCGGTTCCAGTCGGTGAGGCGGTGCACGCCCTCCTCGCCCCAGACCGTGAACTCGATGCGATCCTGCTCGTTGGAGAGCGGGCCGCCGGTGCCGCCGGCGAAAGTCACCGGAACACCGCCGCAGTCGAACAGCGCCAGGCAGTGGGTCTCGGCCGAGACGCCGTCGTCGGGATAGCGATTGACCGCTTCGACCAGGCGCATCGGGCCGAACAGCTTCTGGGTCAGATAGACGTAGTGCGAGAAGGTCTCGCGCACGAAACCGCCCTGCGCGCGTTCGCCGAGCCAGGTGGCGGGCGCCTGCCAGTCGCGCGGCCAACGGCAGAAATGCAGGCGGATGTCGACACCGGCGATCGCGCCGAGGCCGCCGTCCTTCAGGGCGGTTTCGATCACCTCGACTGCGGCCGCCTCCGCGAAGGGGAAGTTGACACAGTTGCGTACGCCGCTCCGCTCGATGCGGGTGACCAGGTCGCGGCTCTCCGTGACATCGACCCCCAGCGGCTTCTCGCAGAGGACGGACTTACCCGCGGCCGCCGCGGCCAGGGCGTAGTCGCGATGAAAGAGCGGCGGGCAGGCGATGTAGACCAGGTCGGTCTCGGGGTTCTCGATCACGGCCGCGGCGCTCTCGCCGATACTGAAACCGGAATAGGCCTCTTCGGCGTGGCGGCAAGCCGTGGCGTCCGGGTCCCAGCCGCAGCGCAGGCGGAAGCCGCCAAAATGGGTCATGTTGGTCAGCATCCGCTGGCCCATGACCCCAAGCCCGATCACGCCGACGGCCGGCTCCGTCACCGCACACTCCCCCACCTTCGACCCACCCGCTGAGCTGGTGGTCATTTTGGACCAGGTTGCATCTCCAGCGCAAACTGACGGTGATTTTCCATTTAATACCAACAGGTTGTCTGGATCGGCCGGGGCCGAGAGCCGCACCGGCAAGGCGCGTCGTTTGGGCCTTTGACCAGGATCAATGCCGAGACACGCGATCCCGTGGAGCCTGTCGGCCATCGAGACACGAAGGCCCGGCGGGCCCCGAGCGCCCGGGCACGAAGGCACCCGGGAGGCTTGATGAGCGCGCCACGCGAAGACCTGACCCGTCCGCCCGATCTGACACGCGAGCGGCGGACCGGCCCTATCCGCACGCAGCACCCGATCTATCGCGACCTGCTGCCGCCCTGCAACGACGCCTGCCCGGCCGGCGAGAACATCCAGGCCTGGCTCGACGCCGCCCAGGCCGGCCGATTCGAGGAAGCTTGGCGCATCATCGTCGCGGACAACCCGATGCCGGCCCTGCACGGCCGGGTCTGCTATCACCCCTGCGAGGACGCTTGCAACCGCCGGCATGTCGACGAGACGGTCAGCATCCATGCCGTCGAGCGCTTTCTCGGGGACCGGGCGAACGAGGCGGGTTGGACCCTCGATTGCGCGCCCGACAGCGGCAAGCGCGTGCTGGTCGTTGGCGCTGGGCCCAGCGGCTTGTCGGCCGCGTATCACCTGCGCCGGCTCGGCCACGAGGTCGAGATCCACGAGGCCGGGCCGGTCGCCGGTGGCATGCTGCACTTCGGCATCCCGGCCTATCGCCTGCCGCGTGACGTTCTCGACGCCGAGGTGCGTCGGATCGAGAAGCTTGGCGTGCGCATCGTCCTCAATCATCGGGTCGAGGACCTGCTGACTGAGAAAGAGGCCGGCGGTTTCGATGCCATGTTCGTCGCAGTCGGTGCCCATCTGAGCAAGCGTGTCGACATTCCCGCGCGCGATGCCGGCGTGATGCTCGACGCGGTCAGCTTCCTGCGCGGCGTCGACCAGGGCGAGCCGCCGAAGCTCGGGCGGCGCGTCGCCGTCTACGGCGGCGGCAACACCGCGATGGACGCCGCACGCACGGCCAAGCGGCTGGGCGCAACCGAAACCATGATCATCTACCGCCGCGATCGCGAGAACATGCCGGCGCACGACTTCGAGGCCGACGAGGCCCTGGAGGAGGGCGTCAAGATCCACTGGCTGCGCACGATCAAGACGATCGACCGCACGCAGTTCACGGTCGAGGAGATGGAGATCGACGAGAACGGCCGGCCGCGCCCAACCGGCCGCATGGAGACGCTGGAGGCCGATTCGCTGATCCTGGCACTGGGTCAGGAAAGCGACACCGGCTTTCTGCAGGGCATCGAGGGTGTGGACTTCAAGCCCGATGGCACCGTGATCGTCTCAGAGAGCATGATGACCGGACACCCGGGACTCTTCGCCGGCGGCGACATGGTGCCGGCGGAGCGCTCGGTCACCGTCGCCGTCGGCCACGGCAAGAAGGCCGCGCGCCACATCGACGCCTGGCTGCGCGGCAGCGACTACGTCAAGCCGCCGAAACCGCCGATCGCCGGCTTCGAGAAGCTGCACGTCTGGTACGGCACCGATGCGCCGCAGCGCGAGCAGTCGCAGCTCGACGTGGCCGAGCGCGGCGAGTCCTTCGCCGAGGTGGTCCAGGGCCTGAGCCGTGACGAGGCGGTCTACGAGGCCCGGCGCTGCCTGTCTTGCGGCAATTGCTACGAGTGCGACGGCTGCTTCGGCGCCTGTCCGGAAAACGCCATCGTCAAGCTGGGCAAGGGTCGGCGTTACCGGATCAAGGACGAGCTCTGCACCGGCTGCGCGGTCTGCTACGAGCAGTGCCCTTGCCACGCCATCGAGATGATCCCCGAGCCCGCCTTGGCGGCCAATGCCGAGGTGAGCTAGGCCATGGCGAAGGACAGCCGCGCGACGTCCGAAGCGATCATGGACGGCAACGAAGCCGTCGCGACGGTCGCCTACAAGATCAACGAAGTTTGCAGCATCTATCCGATCACGCCTTCCTCGACCATGGCCGAGCTGGCCGACCAATGGGCGAGCGAGGGCCGGGTCAACATCTGGGGCGAGGTCCCCGATGTGGTCGAGCTGCAAAGCGAAGGCGGCGCGGCGGGCGCGGTGCATGGCGCCTTGCAAAGCGGGGCGCTGACCACGAGCTTCACCGCCTCGCAGGGCCTGCTCCTGATGATCCCCAACATGTTCAAGATCGCCGGCGAGCTGACGCCGATGGTCCTGCATGTGGCCGCACGAGCCCTTGCCACCCAGGCGCTCTCGATCTTCGGCGATCACTCCGACGTCATGGCCGTGCGCGGCACCGGCTTCGCCATGCTGGCCTCCGGCTCGGTCCAGGAGGCGCACGACATGGCGCTGATCGCCCAGGCGGCTTCGCTCGAGGCGCGCGTGCCCTTCGTGCATTTCTTCGACGGCTTCCGGACCTCGCACGAGGTCAACAAGCTGACCCTGCTGTCGGACGAACAGATCCGCGCGATGATCGACGACGCGCTGGTGTTGGCACATCGCGAGCGGGCGCTCAACCCGGATCGCCCTTTCATCCGCGGCACGGCGCACAACCCGGACGTCCACTTTCAAGCCCGCGAGACGGTCAATCCCTTCTACGCCCGGGCGCCCGAGCTCGTGGCCTCTGCGATGGAGCGCTTCGCCGAGGCGACCGGACGCCGCTACCGGCCCTTCGAGTACAGCGGCCCGCCGGACGCCGAGCGCGTGGTCGTGGTCATGGGCTCCGGCGCGGAAACGGTCGCGGAGACCGTAAACGCCCTCGCCGCCAGCGGTGAGAAAGTCGGCATGATCCAGGTAAGGCTCTACCGTCCCTTTTCCGCCGCGCAGCTCCTGGCTTCTTTGCCCGCATCGGTTCGGGCGATCGGCGTTCTCGACCGCGCCAAAGAGCCGGCGGCAACCGGCGAGCCGCTCTACGTCGATGTGGTCACGGCCCTAGCCGAGGCAGCCACGAACGGTGCCCTAACGATGCCGGCCATGCCGCGCGTGATTGGAGGGCGTTACGGCCTTTCGTCCAAAGAGTTCACGCCTGCCATGGCGAAGGCCGTCTTCGACGAGCTGGGACAGGAGCGGCCCAAGGCCCGCTTCACGGTCGGCATCAACGACGACGTCTCGGGGACCAGCCTGACAGTCGATCCGGGCTTCATCGCCAACGCCGACGGCCTCTACCAGGCCATGTTCTACGGCCTCGGTGCCGACGGCACCGTCGGGGCCAACAAGAACTCGATCAAGATCCTCGGCGAGGATCCGCAGCGCTTCGCCCAAGGCTACTTCGTTTACGACTCCAAGAAGTCCGGCTCGCAGACGATCTCGCACCTGCGCTTCGGCGCCCAGCCGATCCGCAAACCCTATCTGGTGCAGTCGGCCGACTTCATCGGCTGCCACCAGTTCTTCTTCGTCGAGACCACCGACCTGCTGGCGCAGGCCGCGCCGGGCGCGGTCTTCCTGCTGAACAGCCCCTACGGCCCGGACGAGGTCTGGGACCGGCTGCCACACAGCCTGCAAGAGGAGCTCATCGACAAACAAATCGAGCTCTACGTCATCGACGCCTACCGGGTGGCGCGCGAGGCCGGTCTCGGCAACCGCATCAACACCATCATGCAGACCTGTTTCTTCGCACTCGCCGCGGCGATCGAGACCGACCAGGCGATCGCGAAGATCAAGAGCGCCATCGAGAAGAGCTACGCCCGCAAGGGTGCCGACGTCGTGCGCCAGAACTTCGCCGCGGTCGATCAGGCGCTTGCCAATCTGAACAAGGTCACGCTGCCCGCGCAGGCGAATAGCGGTCGCGACAAGCCGCCCGTCGTGCCGGACGAAGCGCCGGACTTCGTCAAGCAGGTGACGGCAGCCATGATGGCCGGCCGCGGCGACGAGCTGCCGGTCAGTGCGATGCCCGTCGACGGCACCTTCCCCTCGGGCACGGCTGCCTGGGAAAGGCGCAACCTCTCCCAGTTCGTGCCGCTCTGGGAGCCCGAGCTCTGCATCCAGTGCGGCAACTGCAGCCTGGTCTGTCCCCACAGCGTGATCCGGGCCAAGTTCTACAACGAGGCGCGGCTCGAAGACGCGCCCGAGGGTTTCCGCTCGGCGCCGATCGATGCCCGCGGCTTCCCGGAGACCCGCTACACACTGCAGATCTATCCCGACGCCTGCACCGGGTGCTCCCTCTGCGTCGAGGCCTGCCCAGCCAAGAGCACGACGGAGGCCGGGCGCAAGGCGATCAACATGACGGCCAAGGAGCCCATCCTGGAGGCCGAGCGGCGCAACCTTACCTTCTTCGAGGGCCTGCCGGTCAACGATCGCGCTCGAGTGAACTTCTCGACAGTACGCGGCGCGCAGTTCCTGGAGCCGCTCTTCGCCTTCTCCGGCGCCTGCGCCGGCTGCGGCGAGACGCCTTACGTCAAGCTGCTGTCCCAGCTGTTCGGCGACCGCCTGATGGTCGCCAACGCGACCGGCTGTTCTTCGATCTATGGCGGCAACCTTCCGACCACGCCCTGGAGCAAGGACGCCGAGGGGCGCGGACCGGCCTGGTCGAATTCCCTGTTCGAGGACAATGCCGAGTTTGGCTTCGGCTTTCGCCTGGCGGCGGACAAGCATCGCACGCTCGCCCAAAGACTGCTCGGCGAGCTGCGCGAGGAACTGGGTGGCGAACTGGTCGATACGATCCTCACCGCGCCGCAGCGCACCGAGTCGGAGTTGCGCGCCCAGCGCGCCCAGGTGCAGGAGCTCAAAAGCCGCCTGGAATCCCGAACCGACGAGGCGGCCGAGCATCTGCTCTCGGTGGCCGACCACCTGGTCCGACGCTCCATCTGGATCGTCGGCGGCGACGGCTGGGCTTACGATATCGGCTCGGGCGGGCTCGACCACGTGCTGGCCAGCGGGCGCAACGTCAACGTCCTGGTCCTCGACACCGAGGTCTACTCCAACACCGGCGGCCAGACGTCGAAGGCCACACCCCGGGGCGCGGTCGCCAAGTTCTCCGCCGGCGGCAAGCCGACCGGCAAGAAGGACCTGGCGATGATCGCCATGGCCTACGGCAACGTCTACGTCGCCCACATCGCGATGGGCGCCAACATGACCCAGACGGTCAAGGCCCTCAGCGAGGCGGCCGCCCATCCGGGGCCGTCGCTCGTGATCGCCTACAGCCCGTGCGTGGCCCACGGCATCGACATGCGGCACCAGATGGATCACCAGAAGATGGCGGCCGACAGCGGCTACTGGCCCCTGTTCCGCTACGACCCGAAGCTCGAGCAGGCGGGCGAACACGGCCTGCGACTCGACAGCCGCAAGCCGACGATCCCGTTCGCGGAGTTCGCCACCACCGAGGGTCGCTTCGCCATGGTGGCCCGCACCGACTCCGACGCCGCCCGCACCCTGTTGCGTCAGGCCCAGACCGACATCGACGACCGCTGGCACCTCTACGAACAGACCGAGGACATCGAGTGGACGGCACTGCCCGACGTCGCCCACGAAGACGAGGAGAACGAGACATGAGCGTCGACCTGACCACCACCTACCTGGGGATGACCCTGCGCAACCCCATCGTCCCCTCGGCCTCCCCCCTCACCGGCACCGTCGAGTCGCTGCAACGGCTCCAGGACGCCGGGGCCGGCGC
>JAKSDN010000044.1 GCA_022360075.1 Kiloniellales bacterium
CGCGCCGGCCTGGCGGCCAGCACCAGCGCGCGGCGCCTGTCGACGCTGCGCCAGTTCCATCGCTTCCTGCTCGACGAGGGTATCCGCGGCGACGATCCGACGGCGACGATCGACGGCGCGCGCCGGAGCCGCAGCCTGCCGAAGGTGCTGAGCGAGGCGGAGGTCGAGCGCCTGCTGGCGGTGGCCAAGGCGCGGCCCGGTCACGCCGGGCGGCGCCTGGTCGCCTTGCTCGAGCTGCTCTACGCGACCGGCCTGCGGGTCAGCGAGCTCGTGGCCTTGCCGCTGGCCGCCGTGCAACGCGATCAGCCGGTGCTGATCGTCCGCGGCAAGGGCGACAAGGAGCGCATGGTGCCGCTCAGCCAGCCGGCCCGCCAAGCGCTATCGGCCTATCGCGAGGTGCGAGAGCGCTTTCTGCCGGCAGGCCGGGAGTCGAAATGGCTCTTCCCCTCGCGCGCCGGCAGCGGCCATCTGACCCGGCACCGCTTCGGCCAGCTTCTGAAGGTCCTGGCGCTCGAGGCTGGCCTCGACCCGGCCAAGGTCTCGCCGCACGTCCTGCGTCATGCCTTCGCCAGCCACCTGCTCGACCACGGCGCCGATCTGCGCGCGGTGCAGCAAATGCTCGGTCACGCCGATATCTCGACCACGCAGATCTACACCCACGTGCTGAACGAGCGCCTGAAATCCCTGGTGCTGGAGCACCACCCCCTCGCCGCCGACAAGGCGTTACCGCATCGTGGGAGCGGCGGTTGACTTTGCATCCCCCCTTTGTCATCAAGCGCGCGCCTTGAAACGGGCCGCCTGGGCTGGACCGTGGGCCGGATCTGACAGGGAGGGGACATGAGCTTCACGATCATCGAGCCGGCGCCGGCGCGCCTGAACCGCAGCGAGCTCGCGGTGCCGGGCAGCAATCCCAAGCTCTTCGAGAAGGCCGCCGCCTCGGCCGCCGACGTGATCTTCCTCGACCTCGAGGACGCGGTGGCGCCGGACGACAAGGTCCAGGCGCGCAAGAACATCATCAAGGCGCTGAAGGACGTCGATTGGGGCACGAAAACCCTGTCGGTGCGCATCAACGGCCTCGATACGCATTACATGTACCGCGACGTGGTCGACGTCATCGAGCAGGGCGGCGAGCGGCTCGACCTGATCATGATCCCCAAGGTCGGCACCGC
>JAKSDN010000245.1 GCA_022360075.1 Kiloniellales bacterium
AGGGCGTCGCCGTGGGCTCGGCGCTCGAGTACAACTTGAACATTACCCCCGTAGGAGGCGCGAGCGAATTCCCTGTAGCCGCATTTCGTCGCAACGCGCTGGGAGGCGCGGTTGTCCGGATGGATCATGCAGAGCGTTCGCTCGGCGCCGAACTGTGCATCGCCCCAAGCGACGGCGGCACGGACCGCCTCGGTCTCGAAGCCCTGGCCATGCGCCCAGGGGGCCAGCACCCAGCCGATCTCCGGCGCGCCGTCGAACGACGGCTCGACCTCCCGCTTGAAGTCGCTGAAACCCGCTTCGCCCATGAAGCGGCCGGAGGATTTCTCGATCAGCGCCCAGAAGCCGAAGCCCATCAGGGACCAGTGGCCTCGGTAGGTCAGCAGTCTGCGCCAAGACTCTTCCGACGACGAGGGCTTGCCGCTGATGTAGCGCACGACCCGCGTATCGCGCCACATGGCGGCGCTGTCCTCGAAATCGTCGCGGCGGTGGCCGCGCAGGATCAGGCGCTCGCTTTCCAAGATGGGGATCGCCGGCTCGACCGTTGGCAACGTCAACAATGCTCGCCTCCGAAAAGCGGAACAAAGGGCTCTGAGTGCGCTCGCTCATCCGTCATGCTTCAGCACGTAGACGCGGCCATCGACCGGCTGGCCTTTCTCCTCGCGGAGCACGACCGGATCGACGCGTGCGACCTCGAGACCGGACTGGCGGGCTAGCCTTCTGACATAGGCCTCGCTCTGGGCATAGCGGCCGGTCTGGCGCAGTTCGAAGTCCGTCGTCTCGCCGTGCTCGACGGAGAACGCGAAGAGCCCGTCCGCGGAGAGGCGCTCGGCGACGGTGCGAACGATCGCCTCGATATCGCCGATGTAGATGAACAGGTCCGCGCTGAGCACGAGATCGAAGGGTGTGGGGCTGTCGGCGGTGGCCGCGAAGAAGTCCTCCAACTCGCCCTCGAAAACTTCGGCGTAGAGCCCGCTGGCGCGCGCCGCCTCGACCATCTTGGGCGCGAGGTCGATCCCGACGACGTGGCCGCTGACGTCCTGGAATGCGCGCGCGACCAGGCCCGTGCCGCAGCCCATGTCGAGGACCGGGCCGAAGCGGCGGGTGCCGCCCGTCTCCATCAGGTGAAGATCGACCGACCGGCGAAGCTGTTCCGGTGCGCGGTAATTCAGCACATCGATCGAGTATTGCTCGAAGCTTGCCGCGTAGCTGTCGAACATGTCCTTCAGATAGCCGTGCGGTGCGCGGGGCGTCGTCTGGCCGCGCAGCGCCGCCAGGACATGTTGCGCGGTCTGATCTTCGGGATCGATCCTGCAAAGCTCCTCCATCGCCTGTGCCGAGGCCTGCCACGCGCCCAAGGCTTGGAGCAACAGGCCCAGGTTGCGCCTTGCCGCCTTGTAGCCGGGGGCCAAGGCGACGGCGGCCTGGAAACACGACAGCGCCTCCTCGCGCCGGTCGGTATTGTGGAGCAGGGTGCCGAGGTTGTTGTGCGCGCGTGCGGAACGTGGGTCCTGCGCTATGGCCCGGCGATAGCTCTCCTCCGCCGCCGCCTCATTGCCGGACTGCTGGTACAGGACGCCAAGCCGGTTGTGGATATCGGCGGGCGCCGCGGTGTTCGCGACGATCGCCTCCAGGCGTCCGATCGCCTCTTCGCGTCGGCCCAGCTCCTGAAGCAGCTTCGACAGGTTGAAGGCCGCGGAGACATGGCTCGGATCGATCGTCAGCACGCGACCGAAGAGGGTTTCGGCCTCAGCGCTTTCGCCGGTCGTGGCCAAGGCGATACCCAGGTTGTTCAAAGCTTCGGCAGAGTGGGGCTTCAAGACCAGCGCCTGGCGAAAGCTCTCGACGGCGGCTTCGGTCTCGCCGAGCTGGCGCAACGCGTGGCCGTGGTTGCTGTGGGCGTCCGGATTGCGCGGGTTGAGCCGAACCGCTTCGGCCAGTCGAAGGCGCGCCGCTTCCAGCTCGCCGCGTTGGAGCAGGACGGTGCCTTCCAGGCAGACCGCATCGGGCTGACGCGGCGCTAATGACAGGACCTCTCGATAGAGCGCCAGTGCCTGATCGAGCTGGCCCTGCTGGTGCATCGCGACGGCGCTCTGCAGGAGCCTCGCCACGCTTGCATTGCCGGCATCCGCTACGGCGTCAGGCGATAGGGGAGCGGTCTTCGGATTCCGATCGGTCATACAACATCCAACACGTGACGGCCTTGGCAGATGATGTCTCGGTCATCTCGCTGTTCTGCCGCGACGATAGCAGACCTCGCCCCATGGAGGGCGCGCGACTGGTCGGACGTTCCCGAAGAGCGATCGGCTGTCGCCTGGAATGGCGTTTGATCTTGATCAAATACATTCATTTATTAGAATGTTTGAATACGTATTGGGCCCTCGTGTCCGTTTGCCAAGGTGGCTTGGTCCTGGTCTTGGGGAGGAAGCACAGTGAGAAGTCTATGGGTATCTGTCTTCGCGATGCTGCTCGGCGTCAGTCAGGTGCAAGCCGAGGACAAGGAGGCGCTCCGCATCATCGGCGAGGATCGCAGCTATGCCGTCGAGACCGATGACGGGCCGCTGGAGATCACGCGCGTGATGACGCCTTGCGCGAAGAACAAGGGCTGGCTGCAGCCCCTGGTGCCGGCCGAGGGCATCCATCCCGCAAGCGAGATCGAGGTCCTGGGAGCCCTGAACGATCCGGATTTCCTGGTGATCGACATGCGCGAGATCGATTGGCATCTCGAAGCGACCATCCCGGGCAGCATCAACATCCCCTATACCGAGATCGCCCAACGCCTCGACGAGCTCGGCTGCGCGAAGTCCGGCGACGGGATCGACTGCGCCGCGGCGAAGAAGGTGCTCGGCTACTGCAACGGGCCGGTCTGCCCGCAAAGCCCCATGGCCATGAAGGCGATGGTGCGCGAGGGATTTCCCGCCGAGAAGATCTACTACTACCGCGGCGGCATGCTGAGCTGGGACGCGCTCGGCCTGACCACGGTCGAGGGTTCGCTCTAAAGACCCTACGCGACGGGCGGTCGCCCTTTACTTCCGGACGGTCAGCCCCGAAAGTCCTTCCCGCCGGTCACGAGACGCGGCGAGGGGAGGGGGCCGCCATGTCGCTCACGCTCTACGACTATCATCGATCCTCGGCCGCCTTCCGGCTGCGGATCGCCCTGAACCTGAAGGGGCTGGCTTACGAGCGTGTGTTCGTCGATCTGCTCGCGGGCGAGCAGCGTGCCGAGGATTACCTGGCGCTCAATCCTCAGGGCTTCGTGCCGGCCCTTGCCGATGGAGAGACGCTGCTGACCCAGTCGCTCGCCATCATGGAGTATCTGGATGAGCGTCACCCCGAGCCGCCGCTGCTGCCGTCCGACGGCCTCGAGCGGGCCCGGGTGCGGACTCTGGCGCTGGCCGTGGCCTGCGACATCCATCCGCTCAACAACTCTCGGGTGCTCAAGTACCTGACCGACCCCATGGGCCTCGACGAAGCGACCAAGCTCGCCTGGTATCGGCACTGGATCGCCGAGGGCCTCGGCCCGCTCGAGGCCATGGTCGCCGGTTCCGCGGCCGGGCGCTTCTGCCACGGCGCCAGCGTCACCCTGGCCGACGTCTGCCTGGTGCCGCAGATCTACAACGCCCAGCGCTTCGAGTGTCCCTTGAGCGCCTATCCGACGCTCATGGGGATCTTCGAGGCCTGCCGCGCGCTGCCGGCCTTCGCCGCGGCCTGGCCGGAGGCGGTGGCGCCGCGAACTTCGTAGAAACTTCGGGAGGCTCCGACCTTGGCCGACTACACGCTCTACTGCTTTGCCCAGTCCGGCAACGCCTTCAAGGCGGCGCTGATGCTTCAGCTCTGTGGAGCCGACTGGGAGCCGCGTTTCGTCGACTTCTTCAACGGCGAGACACGCACGCCGGAGTACCGCGCGCTCAACGAGATGGGCGAGGTGCCCGTGCTGATCGACGGCGACCTGACGCTCAGCCAGACCGGCGTGATGCTGGACTACCTCTCCAAGAAATTCGGCCGCTTCGGTCCCAAGGACGAGGCCGAGCACCGCGATATCCTGCGCTGGACCTTGTTCGACAATCACAAGCTCACCGCCTCCATCGCGAGCTTGCGCTTTCTGATTCGTTTCATGAAGACCGGCGAGACGCCGGTCACCGAGTTCCTGCGCGGCCGCGCGCTCGGCGCCCTGAAGGTCCTGGACGGCCATCTGGCCGGGCGCGAATTCGTCGTCGCCGGTCGCCCGACCATCGCCGACTTCTCGATCTGCGGTTACCTCTATTGGCCCGACGAGTTCGGCGTGAGCTGGGACGACTACCCCGAGATCGGTGCCTGGCTCGAGCGCATCAAGGCGCTACCGGGTTGGGTTCATCCCTACGAGCTGATGCCGGGCCATCCGCTGCCCGAGTAGAGGCGGCCGAGACGCCCATTGCCGTTCGCCCTCCTCGTAGCGCGGCCGCCATAGCGGACCGAAGAACCGCACGCGGCCGCGATCAGGCCAAGACCCTCCGAAATCTCCGTCTGCCGCTTTCTAGCCAAAGTGTGACGGCCGTCACTTCTGAGCGCCGCTTGCGCCCCCACCTATGGATCACAGCAGGGGCAACGAAGGTGAGGCCCCGGAAACTGAGGCAGAAGGTGAAGAGAAAAGACTAACGATCTGTCAGGAAAGAATTTTCAGTTCCGCTGGTTTCCCGCCAGCAGCATAGATTAGGTCCGATAGCGCAACCTCGGGCCGGTGGCAACACCGGCCCAATTTTTTCATTTGCGCGCGCTTTCCCGCCGAACTCGCCAGGTCCCGTCGCTGCCGACCGCCTTTCGGCGGCAAATCTCCGTCGCATCGAGGAAAATGAAGCCCGGCCGCTTCGCCTGAAATCCGGCGCTGGATTGTTGCCGAGGCGGGAGTCTCAACCATGTCCGGAATCCTCAGCGAGACCGAGCGGGCGCGCTATCACCGCGACGGCTGCGTCTTTCCAATCACGCTCATGGCGCCCCACCAGGCCGCGGCCCATCGGCGCCGCCTCGAGGTCGCCGAGGCGGAGCAGGGGCCCATGCACTATCGCGTGAAGCCCTATCTCTTCTTCACCTCGGCCGACGAGATCGCCCGCAACGCCCGCCTGCTCGACGCGGTCGGAAGCCTCCTGGGGCCGGACATCCTGCTCTGGGATTCAGCTTACGTGATCAAGGAGCCACACAGCGGCGGCCACGTCACCTGGCATCAGGACTTGACCTATTGGGGCCTGAGCGCCGACGAGGTGGTGACCGCCTGGGTCGCGCTCTCACCGGTCACGCCGGAGAACGGCTGCATGCGCTTCATCCCGGGCTCCCACGAGAACGGCCGCCTGGACCATCGCGACACCCACGCCGCCGACAACATCCTGCACCGCGGCCAGGAGATCGCCATCGCTGCCGACGAGGAACGCGCCGTCGACATCCCGCTCGCGCCGGGCCAGGCCTCGCTCCATCACGGCTGGGTCGTCCACGGCTCCGCGCCGAACGGCTCGGACGAGCGGCGCATCGGCCTTACCCTGCAGTACCTGACTCCGCGTGTGCGCCAGACCCTGACCGACCGGGAAAGCGCGACGCTGGTCCGTGGCGAGGACCGCTTCGGCCACTTCAGGCCCGAGCCGCGCTGCGAACGCGACTTCGATCCTGTCGGCATGGCTTTTCAGCGGGAAGTCGAGCAGCTCAAGCACGAGGTTTACGACACGGCCTAGAAGGCTGTGCC